>NZ_JBPAOH010000006.1:0-113728 GCF_050875635.1 Tolypothrix sp. VBCCA 56010 | reverse complement strand
GAAGTTGCGGTTGCACTACTCGCAACCGCCAATTTGTGATTGGCGATCGCATGAATCAGCAGGTGCATAGCACTTGGATTCCCATAACCCGCAACTTGGGTTATTACACCAGAGGTGATTGCTTCTCTCACCTCTTATGACTTCATTCTTGAAGCTTTATTTAGCGCTGCTTCATAAAGAATTGGTATAACCCCCTCACATAGCCTCTCTAGACCTTCTTCTCTCTGCGCTCTCAGCGTCTCTGCGGTTCGTTTCCAACCATCGCATCAGCTCACCCGATAACTCCCTTTTACTTCTACTACTTACCTCAATACAAACGTGCCTAGTAACTGCCTTAGCAACCATTACATCATCAACTACAACTTCATAAGCAATTTCAAACTTATCAACACCGACTTTTTGCGGAATCAAGCTAATAATTAACTTATCCCCGCAAAACATCGGGCGAAAAAAATCTACATCCGCGTGAACTATCGGAAAAGCCACAGATGTACTACTAAAAAAATCTTTCATATTAATACTTGATGCTTCTAAAGATGCTTCATAAGCTTCATGACAAATAGACAAAACATTGGCAAAGTAAACTACCCCAGCAGCATCAGTATCTGAAAATCGAACGGTGCGGTTATAAGTAAACGGCATATTTTATAATTAGCGAAAAAATAGTAGGCTTATAACCTGCTACCAAAAATGATTTTACTGTAACTAGAACAATTTTTAGGGTGCGTTAACAGAGTGTAACGCACCCTACTATAATTTAATGTTTCAATTTAATGGGTAATAAATATCTTCAGAGTGAGGATTGAGGTAGGGACGCTGCAAATCTATATTTAGTTGTGTAAAGTGTTGAGCGATCGCTTTCATTCTCTCCTCAGTACTATTATCACCTTTTTGCCAAACTGACAACAAAGAAGAAGCGACAATTTGACAACGATTCACGCCAAAATTCTCTTGTGCGGCAAATTTTTGGCTTGGTTCTTCAGCTAAACTCAAGCCAGGGGCTAAAAACTTGGTAAATAAAGGTATTTCTGGCTGAAAATAAGATTTATGCTCTAAATAAACAGCTTGAAGTATTTTCCGCACAGCTGGATAGTCGTTGCGTTGAAAATACAGCACCCCAGAGTCGTAACGTCCATACGCACAAGGGTTGTAGAGAACTTGAAAGTTAAAGAAAATCTCAGCCGCGTTTAATTGTCGGGTGAGACTATCCATGAGAGCGATCGCTCCATCAGGAGTTACATTAAAATAAATTCGCCCCATATCCAAATCAACGTCTGGATTATTGCTAACTGCTAAATAATAATTATTTTGCAGTCGATTTTTCGGCATCCAAATTCCAACCAACTTACCAACTTTGGCAGACTCCATACTTGGTTGCATAGGCGAGTTATACTCAACATGCAATGTCAAACCGTCTTTAATTACTACCAGAGTACCATCAGGTTCTTGCCGCAAAACTTGCCAACCAGCATCAAAATAACCTACACCGTGATTGCTAGCATCTAATCGTTCGTAAAATTCCCAATCAGTACCGAAAATATAATTGTTTTCTAAAGTTTGGTGTGGTAATAAATTAGCTGGTTTGGCATTTAGTGCCAAAATGTTTTGCAAAGAGCCATTGTAATAAATTCCGTAAATAAAATTTCGCAGCAGCAGAGTGAGATACTTACGCTGCAATGCTGGCAGATTTTGTTGAAATCTGTCTGCTACTTTTTTTGGCAAGGCAAACGGTTGATAATTGGGATGAATAATACAAAAGTTAGACTCAATTTGAATATTGCTGGCAATGTCAAACAGAGAATCTAGTAGTTGATTGGTAGGAGTATATAGCATTTTAAAATGTAGTAAGCGCTCTTTGCGCTTAAATAGATGAGCGGTAAACCGCTCACTAGGAATTTAACATCCACGCAAACGAGTTTTTGGGTAATAAAGAGGAACTAAATTCTGCTTGCTTTCTGGTTGAGGCAACTTTTCTAATTTGGTAACGGGTTTGAGTATTTCCGATTCAGAAATACCGAAAACAGTTAGCACAGCAAGCTGTGGCATGGTGAGTAAATTTTTGGCGAATTGAAGCATTGAAATGCTGATATTATCAAAGTATTTATCGTACTTAATCGCTGCCTCAATTTGATGCATCAGTGCCAAACCCGCAAACTGAATAACACGCAAGAGAAAATCATTACGGTACTCTAAAATGTTGGGGAAGGCTTTGAGATAAGCTTGAGTCAGGGCAAGCATTGAAGGTTGAAGAGTCTCTAATGGTGTCACCGCTAATTGCAAAGATTCTTCTAATTCGATGGTGGGATCTACCACCAGGCTGTCTAGCCAAATTTTTAAATAGCTTGCCAGTAAAGTTCCTAAATCAAAGGCTGGATCACCCCAGGCACATGCTTCCCAGTCAATCAGACGGACGATCGCATTATCTAAATGTTCCCACCTGGAATGGATCAAAATGTTGTCTAATTTCAGGTCGTTATGAGTCAAGCAGCAAGGTTGCCAATCGTTTGCTAAGTCTCCAATTGCTGATTCTAAATTGTCGTGACCCTGGTAGTAAGCATAAAATTTCAGCGCAGGAGTGGGAACCATGCCAAAAATCTCAGGTGCAATTGACTCGATTCCTTGTGCTGGATTGTTGAAGTGATAGCGAAACTGTCCTGCGGGAGCAGTTGCCATAAAATCGCGATACTCGCGACGGTTGAAGGTAGCACGATGCAGCGCTCCTAAGGTGTCACCAATCGTACTGGCGATCGCTTCCGGGAAAATATCGTTTTGTTGATAATAATTCCCTAGTTCCTGATATTCACTTAAGTAGTTACGGATCAGGATCGAGTTTTCTTCATCGAAGTGCAGTACTGATGAGGCGATCGCTCCGATGTTACCAATGACTGGAAATTGCTCAAGCAATTGGTCAAACAGCCACTCATTGAAAAATTGCTCTTTTCCATCCCAAAGGTCAATGCTACGTTTTTGTTTAACTAGCAGTTTGCGATTATCTGCCAGAGTAACCAGTAAATTTAAGTTTTTCTTACTTTCAGGTAACTCAGAATTAGAGGATGCGCCATCTTCTGAGCTACACAGACCTGAGGAACGCAGATACTGGATAACGTTATGAGAAGACAGTGAAACTACCATGTATTATTTCCTAATTCGTAAAATGAAAGAGCGTAAATCACTTAGATCCAGATTGGCTTAACTTTTATAGCTCGTGCTAGACAGCAATAACACTGGGAATATTAATTACGATGATTACAATCTACTAATATCCGATCCTCAAAAGAAAAACCTGCCAAAATGGCAATTCTGTCTTTACTATTCCTTTAAAGTAAATTCTTTACCTAACTAAGCATTTTTACTTGAATTGATATTTAATTTTGTGGTTAAGCTTTTTGTTGTTCACTTTCCGGCTTTCTGGGCGCTTAAGAAAAATTCACGCATTAATTTTTCACTTCGCAATAAAAGCAAGTGCGAAATCAACTGTTTCTGAGATGATTTCGCAATATTATTAGTATCTTCAGATTTTCGCCGCGCAATCATTCAACAAAATCGCTCTAACTTAGATAGGGCGGGTCATTCATGCCGTTTGCGTGCGTATATGCGATCGCTTCGTTTTCCTCTTTTTTTGAAAATGATTTTTTTCAGCCATATTTTTTCATCATCCCCAAATAACGATTGAGCTACGGTTTTTAACTAATTCCCAAAAAAACAAACATTTGCTCATGAACTGAATCACAAGCAAACAAAACTGAGTCATGGTAAATATTGATTGATATTATGCTGCCATTTATATTCATTTACAATAAGATATTTCCGTCACATAAATCAAGTGATAAGTTTTAATTGTGTTATGCAGAGCATAGCCAATATAAATCTAATCAATTTAAATTTACAATCGGCAATCTTGAAGTACTTACGTATCTAGCTACAGGGAAAGGGGAGGCAGTGTGGGGAGCGGGGTTCACCTGCGTGGAGGAGGCAGTGCGGGGAGCGGGGGTTCCCCCCATGAGCAACTGCCGTCACCCGCCTATGATTGGGAAAAGGAAAATAAAGAATTATTGAAATATGCACCCTTCATTTTCTTTACCCTTTACCCTGATTCGGTAATATAAATGTACTAATAAAGGTATACTAACTAAAAAGAATCATGGAGGTGAAAAAATAGTAGGGATCAACTACTGGCTTATTATTGATGCCATAAGTTGATTCACTATCACCGCCAACGTCAGCACACCGAAAAACAGCATCAATCCCGCCGGCATAAACTTGCGTGTTTTAGCCAGTCGCAATGCAAAAACAACTACTAAAACAGCAGTGACTAAAGCTGCTAAAATCAAACCCCAGATTATACCTTGAAATTGGAGGTAAGCGGCAAAAAGTAATAATACACCACTAATGCAGCCACTGAGGAGCGAAACATTGCTAGTAGAAAAAATGTAACCAATGATGCCACCGGCAATCGCTAAAAAGCCGTAGCCAAGAGAAGCAATAATACCTAAATTCATTGTTAAAACCTATGTAGATTTTCATGCGTGCTGCAAACCTCGGCAGACAATTTACCATAGCTGTTTAGCTACCGAAACCTGTTAACTGATGGATAATTAAGCAATGTCCACGGCAAGTAATTCGTTCCAGACAAAAGTTCAGTTCCTCCAGCGTCAAGCAGCATCTTTATTAATCTACCAATCCGTCCTCCAAGGCGAAGTCAGTAGAGCATTTATGGAATTGTTGCAAAGTATACGATATGCCGAAGCGGATGCACGCAGTTGTCTTCAAGCTTACGGCAACTACTTTAAGTGCTTGGCTGCTAGAAATCAAAACTGGGAGGACTATTTAATTACGCAAATTCTCAGAGATGAGAATCCATTTTCTCAGCTTGCAGGGCAGCGAGAATTTGAAAATTTGCCTTCAGCTTTAATTGCAGCGACTCAGCATGATTTACAAGCGTTGCAAAGTCTTTATGAATGTAGTAGCGCGTTTTTGAGCGAATGGGTACAAGCTGTGGCAGGTCTAGCTGTTTCACCAGTAGTGTGGTATGACGAGGAACTTACTCTTTTGGAAGAAACGAACGAATCACTGCTAATAGAGAAACTGCACCACATCGAAGATTGGGCTGATGCAGTAGAAGATGTAGCTGCTTATTATCGGCAATTTGGTACGGGTTTATTTGCAGAATATAGTGCATTGCGCTATTGCGACGGACAATTTATTGGCATCAAATATGCCGATCCGGTAAAGTTAAGCGAATTAGTGGGTTATGAGTCTCAGCGAGACGCTTTATTAAAAAATACAGAATTTTTGCTAGCAGGAGAGGTAGCGCTGCACGTATTACTTTACGGTAGTCGCGGTTCGGGGAAATCCTCTTTGGTGAAAGCTTTGTTGAATGAGTACAGCAAGCATCACCTGCGCTTGCTGGAAGTAGCAAAATCAGATTTGAAACACCTACCACAAATTGTGGAACAGTTGCGCTCTGTGCCACATAAATTTATTATTTTTGTCGATGACCTTTCTTTTGAGGAAGATGACGACGCTTTTAAAGCGCTGAAAGTAGTATTAGAGGGGAATTTAACTGCGCGATCGCAAAACGTAGTCGTGTATGCTACTTCTAATCGTCGGCACTTAATTCGCGAGTTTTTTGCTGATAGACCTGCACCTAAAGATAATGATGAAATTCATGCTTGGGATACGATGCAGGAGAAGCTTTCGTTTAGCGATCGCTTTGGTCTAACCTTAACCTTCGAGCCTGCCGATCAGAAAACTTATTTAAACATTGTCCGACATTTAGCCACACAAGCAGCAATTAACATTGACTCAGAAGATTTAGAATATCAAGCTTTGCAATGGGCAACTCGTCACAACGGTCGATCTGGAAGAACAGCACGACAGTTTGTTGATTTTTTGAAAGCAGATTTGGCACTTTCGGCTTCAAAAAACCAAACATAAGTAGCTTACATAAACAGCGTACAGTAGGAGGCATTAAAATTTATTCTTCCCCTTTCTCCTTTCCCCTTCCCCAGAAATACCTATTCTGAAAAATTGACTAAACTAAAAACAAGCAATATGCAATCAGCAATGGGAAATAATCGATTTTTGCTTTTAGGTATAGTTGCCTTTAGTGTGAGTTTTGGTCTAAGCCTCGTCCCAACTTGGGATTTTAGTAAAGCCTTTCTCACAGGTGCAATTACAGTAATAGCTAGTTACGCAGCAGCATTATTTGTCGATAACATCCGCAGAAATCATGAAATGCTCGTTTTAGGTTCTCTCTACAAGCGAATAAAAGAGCTTGAGGGCTTGAAATCTCGTCTTGTCAGAGAAATCAACCAAATTGAAGAGCATCGCGCCTTATTATATACAGAGTCAAATCAACTGCAAAATCAAGTATCAGAACGCCGCAACCAAAGAGATAGTTTAAATCGAGAATTAAGCAGTTTTATCGGACATAAAAAGCAGTTAGAAGCCGAAATAAACTTACTACAAACAGAGCTTACTAAGCTGGACAAAACTAAAGCCGAGCTAAATAATTCATTTTCGGCTCTCACAGCAGAAAAACGTCGTCTAGAATTAAATTCCAACGTATCGCGAGCGGAAATAACTAAATTACAAACTGAAATTAGCGAGCTCCAACAACAAAAGCAAGAAACTGAAAGCAATTTAACTTTGCTAGACAGACTCAAACCTCAACTAGAAGAAAGACTCTACGAATTGCGAGTTGAACTGCAAGATTTAGAAAATCAGGTAACTCAGCACAATGAATTAATTTTAAATAAAAAATCCGAAAGAGAAAATACAGAAGCCAGCCTAAATTTATTACAAACCCAAATAACAGAACAAAAAAAGGAATTAAATCACTTACAAGAGCAAATTTCATTATTGCAACAAGAACGCGATTTATTACAAAATCAAGTATGGGAATTACTCCAACAATCCGAAACATACAATCAGCAATTATTTCCAGAAAACGAGCATGAAGAAGATGTAGATTTATTTCCTTTTTCTGACTTAATAGATTTAGAAACAATATCTGAAAATACATCTGATTTACCCCAAGAATGGGCTAAATTATTAGAACAGCTACCAGCTTATGAAATACAAGTATTAAAAGCCATAGTAGAGCAAGAAAATCCCAAAGCTGCTATTAAACACATTGCCGAAACAAATATTACTATGCCAAATTTGTTAATTGATTCTATAAATGAACACGCTAATGATACAATTGAAGAATTAATAATAAATCCAAACTTGGAAACTCCAGAAATTTATCAAGAGCATATAACAAACGTCAAAAAATTGATTGCAATGTATGAATTAACGACTAGACAACCCTCATAAAATTAATTTATTAAATAAGTCGGCTTCGTAGGGTGTGTTGTCGCGCAGCGCAACGCACCATATTAAATTCAACGTATGTTGTCGCGCAGCGCAACGCACCATATTAAATTCAACGTATGTTGTCGCGCAACGCACCCTAGATTAAAATTTCTTAACATAGGTTGAAATATTAGCGCCGGCTTACTTATTGCCATCGTACAATTACATATTACCTACTGGCAGCGTGCCTGTGAGTTTATAGCGGTTTAAAATTGGGTGCAATACATCAAAAAATTAATGAACTACACATAAACAAATATATGTACTTGAATCGGCTGAGAACCGCTAAAAAATAAAATGAGGTGAAGTAGATGGCAAAACTTAAAATCTCCAAAAAAATATCTACTGCTTTAATCAACTCTTTGAGTGCGGGAGTAGTACCAAGATTTGGACTGGAACATATAGCAGTAGGTCGAGAAAAAGAATTAAAAAGCCTATTACAAAATCTCGACGATATTGGAGAAGGTGTAGCCGCATTTCGCTTTATAATTGGTAACTACGGTTCCGGTAAAAGCTTCATCCTACAAATGATTCGCAACCGTGCTATGGAGCAAAATTTTGTAGTAGCTGATGCTGATTTATCTTCCGAACGTAGACTTGCAGGAACAAACAACGAAGGTTTGGCAACTTATCGAGAATTAATGAGCCGTCTGGCGACAAAAACTCGTCCGGATGGTGGTGCTTTAGTCTCAATTTTAGAAGGTTGGATTAATAAAATTCAACAAGAAGTAGCTAAAGATAGCGGAATACGTCCTAATGATGAAGGTTTTGATGATAAAGTTGAAACGAAAATTAGAGAAGTAGTTCAGTATATTGAGGACTTAGTTCACGGCTTTGATTTTGGTAGCGTTATTGTTGCTTATTGGCGCGGTTACAGGCTTGATGATGATGATTTGAAAAATGCTGCATTGCGGTGGTTGCGAGGCGAATTTAACACCAAAACTGAAGCAAAAGCTGCTTTGGGAGTGCGCGTAATTATTGATGATGATAGTTGGTATGACTATATTAAGTTAATCGCTAAATTTGTGGCGGAAATTGGCTATAAAGGACTTTTAGTTTTGCTTGATGAAGTTGTGCATATATACCAAATATCCACTACAGTTACTCGCGAAAAGAACTATAACAGACTTTTAGCAATGTTTAACGATACCATGCAATGCAAAGCAGAACATCTTGGTATTGTGATCGGTGGAACTACAAAATTTTTAGAAGACCCAAATCGCGGACTTTTTGCCGACCCAGCTTGGCGAAGACGCACTAAAGAAAGCCGTTTTGTTCAAGCTGGTGTTCAAGAATATTTGGGACCGGTGATGCGGCTAAATCCGTTGACTGAAGATGAAATATTAACGCTTTTGCAAGGTTTGGTTGAGATTCACGCTCTGAATTTTGGTTATAATAAGGCTTTAACAAATAGCGATTTGAAGGACTTTATAAACGAAATTGTCAATCGTTTGGGTGCAGAAGCATTATTGACTCCGGGCGAAATTGTCCGGGATTTTATTAGTGTGTTGAATATCCTGTACCAAAATCCCGAAATTTCTTTTAGTAAATTGATTCATGGTTCGGATTTTCAGTTAACTGCTGTGGGTAAAAATACAGATGTTGATGACGATGCAGCAGAATTTAGTTTGTAAGCTGTAGAAAATTAAATAAATATATGAGCGAAGTTTTACATACTTTTTCCAGACTTGCGCCTTTTATCCAAGAATATATTTATCATCACAACTGGAGTGAATTGCGACCAGTTCAAATTGCTGCTTGCAAAGTCATTTTTGACACTGATGCTCATTTGCTAGTTGCAGCCGGCACAGCTTCGGGCAAAACAGAAGCTGCGTTTCTGCCGATTTTAACTTTATTATATGAAAATCCGCCGGAAACTATCGGCGCATTATATATTGGTCCGATTAAGGCTTTAATTAATGACCAATTTGCACGTCTTAATGATTTGCTAAAAGAAGCGGATATTCCCGTTTGTCACTGGCATGGGGATGTTTCGCAAAGTCGGAAAAAACAGCTTTTAAAGAATCCTAAGGGTATTTTGCAAATTACGCCGGAATCTTTAGAAAGCTTATTAATTAATAGAAATAATGATTTGATGCGTTTGTTCGGTGATTTACGGTTTGTGATAATCGATGAAGTTCACGCTTTTATGGGTTCTGAACGCGGTTGTCAAATTCTTTGTCAGTTATCACGTTTGCAAAGTTTGACGCAAACGCAACCCCGAAGAGTTGGTTTGTCGGCTACTCTTGGTGATTATTCGATGGCTGAAGAATGGTTAGGTTCTGGAAGTGATAAGTTGGTGATTACTCCGGAAATTGAGGGGGGGAAAAGGCAAATTAAGCTTGCTTTGGAACATTTTTATGTTGGTGATGGGGTTTTAGGAGAAACGAACCGCAAAGACGTAAAGGACGCGAAGGGAAGAGGGGAGAGAGATGGAGGTGGGTATGAGGAATATGTTTTTAATGTTAGTAAGTCTCGTAAGTGTTTGATTTTTGCTAATAATAAAAGGCAAACTGAATCTATTATTGCTTCTTTGCGAGAATTTGCTGCGAGTGAGGGATTGCCGGATATTTATCATGTGCATCATGGTAGTATTTCTGCTAGTTTGCGGCAAGCGGCTGAAAATGCGATGCGTGAGGTCGATAAGTCGGCTGTGATTGCGGCAACTTTGACTTTGGAGGTGGGGGTTGATATTGGTCATTTGGAGAGGGTTATTCAGTTAGAATCGCCTTTTTCTGTAGCTAGTTTTTTACAGCGTTTGGGACGCAGTGGTAGAAGAGGTGCTGCTGCTGATATGCGGTTTGTTTGTACTGAGGAAAAAGTATCGGCGTCAGCTTCTTTGGAGGAACAAATTCCTTGGCAACTTTTACAGTGTATTGGGATTATTCAACTTTATTTGGAGGAACGTTGGATTGAGCCGATTAAGCCTGTTAAATATCCTTTGAGTTTGCTTTATCATCAGACAATGAGTATTTTAGCAGCTGCGGGTGAAGTTTCGCCTGCGGCGCTTGCTAAACAGGTTTTAAGTTTACCAAGTTTTGCTGCGATCGCACTCGAAGATTTTCGGCTGTTGCTTCGCTATTTAATTGATATTAACCATGTTCAGCTAACTGAAGAAAATAAGTTAATTCTCGGTTTGGCTGGGGAAAAGGTAGTACGTAAATTTCAATTTTATGCTGTTTTTCCTGACAATGAGGAATATGTTGTTAAGCAGGCAACTACGGAAATTGGTAGTATTATTATGCCTCCCCCAATCGGTAATCAATTCGCTTTGGCTGGAAAAGCTTGGGAAGTTTTAGAAGTTGATTTTAGAAAAAAAATTATTTTGGTTAAGCAAGTAGAAGGTAAAGCTAGTATTTTTTGGCGCGGTGGTAGCGGAAATATCCACACAAGAATTTTGCAACGAATGCGGCAGGTTTTGCTAGAAGATGTTGAATATAGCTATTTGCAAAAAAATGCGCTGAAACGTTTGCAGAAAGTTCGAGAAGTAGCGCGAAATTCTGGCTTAGATAAGCAAAATATTCTGCTTTTAGAAAATAATAAATGTTGCATTTTTCCTTGGATGGGTACGGTTGCTTACCGCACTTTAGAAAGATTGGTTAATTCTTGGTGTCGGGAATCTTTAGAAATTAAAAGTATTGGTGGTGTTAATCCTTATTTTTTGACGATTAAATTAGGTAAAGATAAATTTAGATATCTTTACGATGAAATTGTATCGTTGTGTGAACAAAGAATTACTGCTGAGGATTTATTAGCTGATGCGGAAGCGCCAGAAATTCAAAAGTACGATCGCTTTATTCCTCACTCAATTTTAAGAAAAGCTATGATTAGCGATTATCTAGATATGGAGGAACTTAAACAGCAAGTGAAGAAATGGCAATTTCCTCCTCTTGCTTGCAACCCAAGCGCTGCCCATTTGTATCAACCTTAAACTAAAACGCTATGACAGGCGATCGCCTCACCACTTTTCATTCCTCAGTAAGGTTTAATAGTTAATTGTAGAAGTGTTGAGATTTATTAAGAGCGCATTATGAAGTTTTCGCGACTGCTAGTTAGCTTTGTCTTAGCTATGGTTTTGTTTGTGTTTCCCTTGTCTGCACAAGCAGCAAGTTCTTCTAGTATCACCCGTTCTGTTGGTGATGCAGAATTCAAGGGCAAGGATTTTTCTGGTCAAAGTTTAATCGGGGTTGAGTATACCAATGTCAATCTAGAAAAAGCAAATTTTAGTAACGCTGATTTACGCGGTGGCGTTTTTAATGGTTCGGTATTGCAAGGGGCAAATTTGCATGGTGCAGATTTTAGTGAAGGAATAGCTTATCTAGTAGACTTCAAAGGTGCTGATTTAAGTGATGCGATTTTGACAGATGCAATGATGTTGCGTTCTACTTTTAGTGACGTTGACATTACCGGTGCTGACTTCACCAATACTATTCTTGATGGTATTCAAGTGAAAAAACTCTGCGCTCAAGCAAGTGGTGTAAATTCTAAGACTGGTGTAAAAACTCGCGAGTCTTTAGGATGTAGGTAGCAGTCAGATTCCTGACTTATTCAACAAGTCGGGAATCTTGTTTTTTGCACTTATTCCTAATTAACAAAAAACAACATCAGTAAAAGCGATCGCTTACATCATTGATGCATATTATAGAGACGTTCCGTCGGAACGTCTCTATAATATATGTGATTTTTGTAGAATTTCCTTACCCTCTCTGTTAATAAAAACCAGAGACATAGGGTGTGAGGTTCATGGAGGTAAGCGGGTTCGAACCGCTGACCTCTGCAATGCCATTGCAGCGCTCTACCAACTGAGCTATACCCCCTTGTCATGCGTTTCCGATTTTATCTTAACAATTGCGGCTTTGTCAAGATTATTGTAAATATGTCAACCTCACAAAACACACAAAGGCAAGAAAGACTATCTTAAGATACTTGCAACAGATAGCTCATACAGTGTCCCATAAGGAAATAAACTACTAACATTGCCCCAGCAGCTAAAGCAACCAATGTACCCGCCAACATTAAAGAAAATTCTTTATGCTGAAAAGCTTTTTCCATTAGGTGCAGTGACCATGCCACCAGCGCCACATCAAATACTAAAATAGGAATCAACATTTTTTTTAATATTTATTAATACTTGTTTATTAATCTTAACACTGTTTTGAGGTACTGTGTCTAACCCTAGATAGATGTGGTTATGAGAAAAACAAATGATGACTATACTATTCTCACTGGTAGAGAGCGATCGCGCAAATAATTTTTAATTTCCGCTACACTTAATTGTCCGTAATGTAAAAGTGATGCCAGTAGTGCGGCTTCTGCTTTACCTTTTGTGAGAGCATCGTAAATATGTTCGCATGTTCCCGCGCCACCAGATGCAATTACTGGAATTTGGACGGTTTGGGCGATCGCGCTTGTTAAATCTAGGTCATATCCGGCTTGAGTACCATCAGCATCCATACTTGTTACCAGCAACTCACCTGCTCCTCGTTTTTCGACTTCTTGTGCCCAAAGTAGAGCATCCTTACCCGTATTTTCCCTTCCTCCTCGTACATAGACATCCCAGCCAGGATTATCAGGGTCTTTTCGGCTTCTAGCATCAATAGCAACCACAATGCATTGATTACCGAAGCGATCGCTTGCCCGATTAATTAAATCTGGGTCGCGTACCGCCGCAGAATTAATACTAACTTTGTCTGCCCCCGCTCGTAACAAAGCTTTAACATTTTCTAAGGTTTGAATTCCTCCACCCACAGTCAGAGGAATAAACACCTGTTCAGCCGTGCGATACACTACATCAAGAATAATGCCTCTGTCTTCATGAGTCGCCGTAATATCGAGAAACACTAACTCATCTGCACCAGCAGAGTTGTAAACCTTTGCCAATTCTACGGGATCGCCTGCATCCTTCAGATTGACAAAGTTAACTCCTTTTACAACCCGTCCCGCCTTGACATCAAGGCACGGTAAGATTCTTTTAGATAACATAGCAAGTTTGCCAATTTTTCCTTAATTGTTCGGAAATTAAATTTTAAAGCTTATGAGTTGATTTCAGAACCCGTATTTTATCACCCGTATTTATACTCATATTACAGGTGGGTGGCGCTCAGAAGTCGTGCAGTAAAAGTTGATAGCAGCAATTATGGCGATTATTTCCTCTAAAAAACAGCCTCAAGAACCCAACAAACAACCAAAATCTCACGAGACGCATACTGCAAAACCAGACATTTTGCAACCCGAAGCTGCTGTTGATGAAGGTAAGCAAGAAGAAAGCATTCGTCCACACCGATTTGCTGATTACATTGGGCAAAAAGACTTAAAAGATGTGCTAGAAATTGCCATTAAAGCAGCGCAATCTAGAAGTGAAGTGTTAGATCACTTACTTCTATACGGTCCGCCAGGATTGGGTAAAACCACAATGGCAATGATTTTAGCATCAGAGATGGGGGTAAATTATAAAATCACGAGTGCGCCTGCGCTAGAACGTCCCAGAGATATTGTTGGGCTATTAGTGAATCTTAAACCTGGCGATGTTCTGTTTATTGACGAAATTCATCGCCTTTCGCGGATGACTGAGGAAATTCTCTATCCAGCGATGGAAGATTATCGCTTAGATATTACCGTTGGGAAGGGTTCCAGCGCGAAAACTCGCAGTATACCACTTTCTAAATTTACATTGGTGGGAGCAACAACTCGTGTCGGTGCTTTAACTTCACCATTGCGCGATCGCTTCGGCTTGGTGCAAAAACTGCGATTTTACGAAGTCGAGGAAATGACCCAGATTATACAACGCACCGCTCAATTACTCCAAACCCCTATGACTATAGATGGTGCCACAGAAATTGCCCGTCGTTCGCGAGGAACACCGAGAATTGGAAATAGGCTACTAAGGCGAGTGCGTGATTATGCGGAAGTAAAAAAATCTGGTGAGATAACCGAAACCGTAGCCGCCGAAGCATTGCAACTATTCCAAGTAGATCCCTGCGGTTTGGATTGGACAGACCGGAAAATGTTGAGTGTGATAATTGAACAATTTAATGGTGGTCCTGTAGGTTTAGAAACGATTGCCGCAGCAACAGGTGAAGATACGCAAACAATAGAAGAAGTGTACGAACCGTATTTGATGCAAATTGGCTATTTAAGCCGCACTCCCCGTGGTAGAACTGCTACAAAAGCAGCATACAAGCATTTGGGCTTCACACCACCGAATGAGCAGATGTCTTTGCTGTAGGGACAAGGAGGACAAGGAGGACAAGGAGGACAAGGGGGAGTTTGTCTTTTTGTCTTCCTTGTCTCCCCCATCTCCCTTGTCTCCCTTGTCTCCCCCCTCTCCCCCTCCCCCACTCCTCCCCTCCCCGTTGTCATGATAAATTGTGGATTTTAACCGCAGATGATTAAATTAATTGCTATTTTGTTAAGTTTGTTGCTTGTGTTTGGACTGGGTAAACCAGTCATGGCAGAATCTCAACAGCCCCAATTTACGGAAGAACAGTTACAAAAAGGCGATGAGTTAGCGAAGAAGGCTTTTGCTGCTACTGATAAAGGTGATTTTGTTACTGCTGAAAAGTACTGGACAGAAATTATCGAGCAATTTCCTCAGAATCCGGCAATATGGAGTAACCGAGGAAATTCGAGAGTAAGTCAGAATAAGTTGGTTGAAGCGATCGCCGATTATAACAAAGCGATAGAACTTGCACCAAATGCCACCGATCCTTATTTGAATCGCGGTACAGCGTTGGAAGGCTTGGGAAGATGGGATGATGCTTTAGCTGACTACAATCATTTGTTAGAGCTTGACCCGAAGGATGCGATGGCGTATAATAATCGCGGAAATGCGAAAGCCGGTAAAGGAGAATGGGAAGAGGCGATCGCTGATTATCAAAAGTCAACTGAAATCGCTCCAAATTTTGCCTTTGCTCGTGCTAATTACGCTCTCGCTCTCTACCAAATCGGTCAAACAGATAAAGCGATCCGCGAGATGAAAAACATCATCCGCAAATATCCGAAATTTGCTGATATGCGTGCAGCGCTTACCGCAGCTTACTGGGTAAAGGGACAACAAGGTGAAGCCGAAAGTAACTGGGTAGCAGCTGAAGGACTTGATAGACGCTACAAAGATATTAATTGGGTGAAAAATATCCGCAGATGGCCCCCCAGTATGATATCAGCTTTAGATAAATTTTTGAAATTACAGTAGAAGCTGATTTTTATCGGCTTATTTTCAAAGTTACTGGCGGCTAGTTTCGATTTTCAAGATAGATAACGACGAAGTAAGACTGCATAAGTCACAATCTGTCACACCCATTAGAAATGAGGTAGTGATAATTGAACTAATCACTTTATCAAAAGATTACGGGAAAGCTCAGGTAACTATGACTCATTTTGGGTTAATCTGTCCTGCATCAACTGGTCACCTCAACACAATGCTCCCCTTGGGGTACGAACTTCAAAAGCGCGGTCATCGTGTGACTTTCATCGGAGCGCTTGATGCTAAACCTAAGATACTAGCAGCAGGATTGGAATTCTGGGCGATAGGCGAAGCTGAATTTCCGAGTGGGGCGATCGCACAATCTTTGACAAATCTTGGTAAACTGAGCGGAATAGCAGCAATGAAGTATACCATCAGTCTGTTTAAGGAGTCAGCGGTTGTTATGCTTCGAGATGCACCAAAAGCCATCAAAGCAGCAGGTGTGGAAGCAGTGTTAATAGACCAAGTTTCACCAGGGGGAGCAGCTGTTGCAGAATTTCTCGATATTCCCTTCATTACTGTATGCAGTGCTGTAGTTCTTAACAGAGAAGAGAGTATTCCACCTCATTTCACTAACTGGCGCTATCATCCTGCTTGGTGGGCGCGTTTTCGCAATCAAGCCGGTTACAAGTTGCTCACAACCATTGCCAAACCAATCACACAGGTGATAGCAGAGTATCGCCAAGAGTGGAACTTACCCATACCCTCTGGTTCCAGTGATGGCTTCTCTCAACTTGCTCAAATCAGTCAACAGCCTGCTGAACTAGAATTTCCAAGACAGCACTTACCCAAGTGGTTTCATTTTACAGGACCTTATCATAGTCCAGTTGGTCGGGACTCTGTTGCTTTTCCATATGAAAAGTTGACGGGACAACCCTTGATTTATGCCTCACTGGGAACAGTACAAAATCGACTACAGTATGTTTTCCGTGATATTGCCCAAGCATGTGAGGGATTGGATGTTCAATTGGTGATGTCTTTGGGAGGTTCACTTGAACCAGAAGCACTGCCAAAATTACCTGGTGAGCCTTTAGTTGTCAAATATGCACCCCAGTTGGAATTGCTGAAAAAAACCACCCTGGTGATTACTCATGCAGGAATGAATACCACTCTAGAATGCTTAACTAACGGTGTGCCAATGGTTGCCATTCCCATTGCCAACGATCAACCGGGGATAGCAGCGCGTATCGCTTGGGCTGGGGCGGGTGAAGTTGTCCCCGTCAACAAATTGAGTGTTTCTAAACTGCGAGAGGCTATAAAGCGGGTATTAACGCAAGAATCTTACAAGCAGAATGCTCTAAGGTTGCAAGAATCTATTCGTCAAGCTGGGGGAGCGAGTCGTGCTGTTGATATAGTCGAACAGGCGGTATCTACAGGACAGCCCGTCTTGGCTTAAACGCAGCAACAAAAGTTGTTTATGCCTTGGTTAACTTAAATTCCTAATTGTCAATTGTTCTTAGGCATTAGTCATAAGCAAAAAACGACAGAATTATGAAAAAACATGTCATGTTTGTTTCACTTCCTCTACTTGGTCATGTCAATCAAATGATTGCACTAGCTCAAGAGTTAGTATGCAGAGGATACCAAGTCAGTTTTGTTATTGCCGAAGAAGCTAGGGAATGGATCGCTAACACCAACGCTCATTTTATTCCCTGGGAGCCAAGACTGGAAAAAACTGATGAAGGAATTGATGACAACAAAGAGAATATTTGGCAAAAGAGTTCTCAGGAACCCAGCATCTGGCGTGGTGAAAAAATCATGTTAAATGGGCTTGTTGATTCGTATGTTTCTATGTACAAAACGCTGAAACCTATTTTTCAGCAGTATAGCCCGGATCTTCTAGTCATTGATCGCGCTGTTATTCCAGCGATGGACTTAGCCCAGCAGATGAATCTGCCTTACATAATTCAAACTCGATTTTTGGGTAACTTTGTCCCAGCTAGTTCTAAATATCCTCGCTTCGGAACATCTTATTCTGTACATATGAATCTGTGGCAGCGCTGTCTGAATTTCTTCAGACCCTATTGGCTGCTGTTGCACTTTTTGCCTGTTATGAGAAAGCTTAATCAGGTTCGCAGCCAGTGTTCCAACCAAAAAAAATTGAACGATCCTTTTAGCCAACATCCCATGATTGTAGGGACAGCTTTTGGCATTGAAATTCCACGCCCACTACCTCCCTTTGTACACCTAGTCGGACCAATTTTCCCAAAAACAATTAAGCCTCTGAGCGCTTCTTTAAGTAAATGGTTGGAAGAAGGAAAAGAAAGTGAGGGAGTCGTGTATATTGCTTTTGGCACTCTTGCTACTGTTGAAACCTGGCAGGCTGAAGCATTGATAAAAGGACTTGCCGATAATAAATTTCGGGTACTGTGGTCTTTACCCAAGAACCAACAGCACATTCTGCCTGCACTACCATCCTCTTTCCGCATTGAAGATTTTGTTCCGCAACAAGCAGTTCTCTCTCATCCAACCATTCGTGCCTTTGTTAGTCATTGTGGTATGAACAGCATTAACGAAGCTCTGTATTGGGGAAAGCCAATTCTAGCGTTACCCTTCTTTGGAGATCAGCACTATTTTGCCGCACGCGTTGTGGACTTAGGTGCTGCTTTAAAGCTGGACAAACAACATTTTGACAGTGGTGAGGTTCGCCGAAAAATCAATTACCTACTGAGTAACATAAGCTACTCTGAAGCTGCACATCGGATGTCAGTCTTACTTAAAAGCACTGGAGGGTTAGATAAAGCTGCGGATATTGTGGAAACTACGCTCGTTGAAAAAATCAGCCATGAGGTATCTAGCTCTGTAGGGTAAATTTTGTGTTTGGCAGTAGTTCATGATAATTCAGGGTAAGCAATGGAAAAATCGAAATATACTACCAATAGCGAGACAAATAGGGTGTTCAGCGTGTTTGATACTTTTAAAAAAGACGCTGAAGACATCAACACCTCCTCAGTAAACGAGGCAAAATCCAGCCAGCCAGTTCTGACAATATCCTCTCTCGGTCAGTTAGGACGATTCGGCAACCAGATTTTTCAGTATGCTTTCTTGCGGATATGCGCTCAGAAGAGTGGAGCAACAGTGGAGTGTCCCCCCTGGATTGGTCAGACTCTCTTTGGACATGACGATGCACCAATCTCCAAACATTTACCTCCCGCGATTGAGCGTTGGGAATTTGGAAAAAATATGTTTGATCTGATTCCAGAATTCATCCCTTACATTGAAAAATTGGCAGGTGCAAAAAGTTCTCGTGTGGGATTAGAAGCTCTAGATAAAGAACTCGTCAACGTTGATATGTGGGGTTTCTTCCAAGTACACACACGATTTTTGAGACCACACAAAGAATTCTTTCGCTCACTATTTCAACCTGTGAGTGATCTGAAATCACCGTTGGAGGATGGGCTAAATCTTCTGCACTCTAAAGGCAAAACGATAATTGGGATTCACATTCGACGAGGCGATTTTATTAGAGAGCCTCTTGCCAGGTACACGCTTGTAGTTCCCTCAAAATGGTGGTGCAACTGGCTAGACAGCATATGGAGTGAATTAGAAAATCCAGTTCTGTTTTTGTGCAGTGACGATATTGACAGCATTATTCACGATTTTGATAAATTTTCCCCTGTGACATCACAAGACTTGAACGTGAAGCTCCCAGAAAGGATGAAAAATTTAAACATAGAATTTTACATCGACTTCTTTATGTTAAGTAACTGTGATGTGGTCGGTATTAGCAACAGCAGTTTCAGCTTCACAGCTTGCCTGCTGAATGAGCACGCAAAGATGTTTGTCCGTCCACACAGAGATTTCTCCACAAAGTTCACGGTTTTTGACCCTTGGAACAGTGAACCGCTCTTGCATTTAGGAGCTGAACGTTCCAAGTTTCTCAAGAGCTTTAGTGATGCTTTGTATGTTACATTTGTCACCCAAGGTCTTTGGGTTATGCTCAGATGTGCATGTATTTATATTCCTAAAAGCTTTATCAAAATTTGGGCGAGTCGGGCATACCTGGGCTACCAAATTGATGGCATTGTTGGTGTTGTTAAAAGCTTATTGTATACATTAGGCTGGCGTTCTGTATGGAAAACTCCTGATTCTGCCAATTGAAGTAATTTCAAAACAATCAAAGTAGAAAGTTTTTTAGGACAAAAATAATCATATCAATCAAGAAAAAATGGTAAACAAGTATCGTTTAGAAAGAATAGCCAGATTATTATTGTTTCCATCTGTCTTTTTACTAACTATCTTAAAAATTATCAAGATACAGGTTGGCCCAATGATAGGGCGACAAACTAGAAAACAATTGATGCTTGATATGAAATATCTTTGTAATAAGCATTCTGTGATTCCACGTGGTGTGATTCATATTGGTGCACATGAAGGTCGAGAAATAAATTTGTATAGAGAAATGGGTATCAAAAACATTTTTTTTATTGAGGCTAACCCTGTTGTATTCGATAAAATGAAAGAAAATATCAAAGATAATAGTAATATTCTATCAGCCAATTGTGCTATCACTAACTCAGATGGAAAAACAACTTTATATGTGACTTCAAATGATTTAAGTAGTTCAATTTTGCCATTGAAATATCACAAACAAATTTACCCATCTATTGTAGAGACTCATCAAGTCATAGTTCCGTCGAAAACACTTGATAGCCTACTCCAAGAAGAGCAACTAGAACCATCGGATTTCAATATTATAAACATTGACATTCAAGGCGCTGAACTTATAGCTTTTCAGGGAGCAATAAACACCTTGAAGTATATTGAAGCTATCAACACAGAAGTCAATTATAGAGAACTATATGAGGGATGTGCAATAATTTACCAAATTGACGAATTTCTAGAAATGCATGGCTTTAAGCGTGTCGCAACAACAACACCATTTCATCCATCCTGGGGAGATGCCTTTTATGTGAAGAAAAAAGCTGTGTCTTAGTTAAAAAGTCAGTCCTTGGGAATGAGAGAATTATTTTGTATGAAAGCCCAAACTGAATTCTAAGCGCTGATGTATTCTTGATCGCTCTGAGTGAGGAATTGGACAAGCAGAGCAGGAACCCCTTTAAAAGGGTTCCAACATTTTCTAGTAGAAATCCTCTTTATACTCTTCAATATCAACTCAAGCTAGTCTCCAAAACACGCTCATTTTGAGGACGCTTACCCTTTACTACCATCTTCACACCTCCTGCTGGCACAAATAAAAGACCATGACGCACTGCTTGCACAGGTTTGCTATCAGCCAGTTCCATTTGCCAATCAGACAGAATTGTCGCTAAAACCAGTTTCATCTCAAACAAGGCAAACGCCATCCCAATACAGCGACGATTACCACCACCAAAGGGTAAGTATTCATAGGGGGTAAATTGACGTTCTAAAAAACGCTCTGGCTTAAACTGCTTTGGTTGAGGATACAAATCTTCTCGATGATGAGTTAAATAAATAGAGGGAACCAGTAGAGTACCAGGCTCAAATGTGTATCCCCCGATTTGTAATGGTGATTTTACCAGTCGATTTAAAGCTGACATCGCGACTGGGTAAATCCGCAGTGTTTCCGAGCAGACAGCATTTAAATAGGGTAAGCGCAAAATAACGTTAGGATCGGGCTGTTCACCTAAATTATCCAGTTCTTGCAAAAGTTTTTCACGCACCTGCGGCAGATGATGAATCCAGTACAGCGCCCATGATAAAGTATTTGCAGTAGTTTCGTGACCTGCTACCAACAAAGTCATCAACTCATCACGTAATTCTACCTCTGTCATTGGCTCTCCTGCTTCATCACGAGCAGCCATCATCAAAGATAGAATATCAGTTTGAGATGAATCAAGTTTTTCTTTGCGTTCCCGAATTTCCGCGTAGATAAGTTCGTTAATTGAGGAGCGTAGACGCAGGTACTTTGCCCAAGGACTCCACGCTCCTAAATCTTGCCGCAATGCTGGAAAAATCAACAGCAGTGTTCTAAGGATAGGTACTTTGGGATTGAGGATTTCAATCAGAAGTTCCTTAAGTTTCTCATAGCGCGGTCCATCTTCTAAACCAAATACAGCTTTTAAAATCACTTGAAAAGAGATTGCTTGCATGGACGGTCGCACTGCAAAAGTTTCCCCAACCTGCCATTGACTAGTTACTTGTTCGGTAATATCACTAATTAACTGACCATAAGCCTGCATCCGTTCTCCATGCAACGGCGGTGTCAACAGCTTTCTTTGCCGTTGGTGGGGCTTTCCATCTAGCGCTATCAGTGAGTATTGTCCTAATAAAGGGGATTTTATACCTGCTGGCTCACCGGAGTCTAATAATTTTGGATCAGTAGTAAAAATCTGCTGAATCACTTGGGGGTTGCTAATGAATACTTGAGGAGCAGAATTTTGTCTAAAATTCAGGGTGAAGATATCACCATAGCGTTTAGTACACTCTTCCATATATTCTAAAGGACGAGTCAGCCACTGAAATGTCTGTATCCAAGGGTGAGTCTGAGGACCATCAGGCAGTTTAAATGTAGGCATTTTTCACTTCCTCGTAAGTTCGTAGTGAGGACTTCAGTCCTCATATAATGAAGGACTAAAGTCCTTACTACTTTTGCAACCAAACTGACACAGAACCACCCGGACAAGAGAAATTTCCCCATCCGTCACTGTTAGTATAAACAATTTCTTGGATATGTCCGGTGGAATCGTAGAAAGCTGCATTTGCTCGAAACATATTCATCCACTTGCTGCCAGATTCACCGTTGGTCAACACTACAGCCATTGCCCCCGGATGTTCGCTATTACCCAAGCGCGTCCAACCGATAGTATTCGGATGGTCAAAGTAATCGTGTTGGTCGCCAAAACCGTATTCATTACGCGCTTTCAAAAACTTATCAATCAAGAAACGGTGAGAATAAAGAGTTGCATCACGTCCCTTATCATGATATTGCGCTCCGTAATAGTCTGCATAAAAAACGCAAGGATAACCTTCGCGACGTAGCAAAATTAATGCATACGCTAAAGGTTTAAACCAAGGTTCAACTGGGGATTCTAACGATTGACACGGTTGGGTATCGTGATTTTCGACAAAAGTGACAGCTTTGCTTGGTTGTTCTTTAACTAAAGTTCTGTCAAAAAGCGATCGCATATCGAAACTATTACCTTGGCGGCTTGCTTGATGAAACTTAAAATGCAGTGGCGCATCAAATAACGATAACCGCCCATCGCTAGCAGCAATATAGCCGTGTAGCGCATCGATATCCTGTGACCAGTACTCCCCCACACTAAATAATTCTCGCCCGCCAAAATGCACTCGTAGGTGGTTCAACCAATCGCGGAAAAAGCTGGAACGAATATGTTTGACAGCATCAATCCGGAAGCCATCTACACCTGTGGTATCAACAAACCAACGTCCCCAATACATCAATTCACCGCGCACGAACTCGTTACCCATATCCAAGTCGTTCGCCATCAAATAGTCATAGTTACCGTGTTCGTGACTAACTTCTGTCTCAAAGTTATTGTTCTTGATACGGTAGAGTTTATCACCTCGTTGGGTGGCTGCATTGTAGGATAATGTATCAAAGCACCACCAATGCCACTTCATGCTGGAGTATTTATCTCCACGATTAGAAAAATTGAACTTGGTATAAGCTTCAATTTCATACCAATCGCTGACTGGACGGTTGCGATCATTCCAATCCATTTCCTCTGCCCAGATGCGTTCTGTTTCATCTCCACCATCTTTATGGTTGAAAACGACATCGGCGTAGATTTGAATACCCGCATTTTGAGCGGTTTTAATTGCTGTCAGATATTGATCGCGTGTTCCGTATTTTGTGCGGACACTGCCTTTTTGATCGAACTCACCCAAATCAAATAAATCGTAGACTCCGTAGCCGACATCTCTACCGCCACCACTACCCTTGTAAGCTGGGGGTAGCCATAAAGCTGTGAAGCCTGCACTCTTTAACTCGTGAGCCGTTTTGTTCAGTTGATTCCATAGGCTACCATCATCGGGGATGTACCAATGGAAATATTGCATTATTACGCCGTTGGTCATGCGATCGCCTTAATTCAGAATCTTTCGTGTTAGCCTAAGTCTTTTTTGTCACGCATCCAAACATCTCCAGAATTTATTTAGGTTTGCGTTACCGCAACAATTCCTGAATCTGCACTGATGTTAATTCTTGCACATTGCTCAAAACTATCGCCGCTCCCGCTTCTCGCAATGTCTCGGCATAAGCTTCACGACGCGCTACCGTCTCCTGCACATGCGGCGGTAAAATACCTACACCAATCCAAGTGCGGTCAGGTTCAACACTTCGCGCCTTCTCCACCGTGTACATATCTGCTACCGTATCTCCCACATATATCACTGGCTGTAATTTGTCAATAGCCAACAGACGAATAGTAGCGAAAAGTCCGGTAGGGTCTGGTTTACTTGGTGCATCTTCCATCGCCACTAGTATAGGCGACTTTAAACCCAAGCGTTTTTGCAAAATATAATTAGCGGAAGCGCGAGTTGCACCGCTAAAAAATCCCCAGCCAATCCCAGCTGATGTTAGTTGCTCTAAATAGCTAGACTCTAACAATAACGGCTCATCGCAGATATATCCCGTCCAATTGTCCGGGTTGGGTCCTCGGTAACGCGATTGAAAAAAGGCGACAATCGTGTTGTAGTTCAGTTGCAATTGCTCGCGGGGTATAGCTTGAGTTTGAAAATAGCGGTAAATTAACTCTTGGGATGCTTCCCAATCGTTATTCCAAACGCCTTCAGACTTGAGCTGGTCGATATCTAATGATGTCGGGCGATACGCATTTGCCGTAAAATGCTCTACAGTATCGGCGATCGCTCGTCTGTAAGAACCGCCAACATCGCGGATCACACCGTCAATATCAAAGACTACGATGGCTTTTGCAGAAGTTTCTTGAGTCATGGGCGCTTATAGCAAAAGAGTTTTACCTCATAATAAAGCGTGATATCATGACTCAGGTAAAAAATCAGGGTTGAGGACTTCTTCTGGTGTAAAGGGAGATTGTTCGCTTAAGATAATCAAATCCAATTCAGTTTCATCGGCAGCCAACAGCCTCGCATCGTCATAACACTGGGCGAAAACCTCAGATAAAAAAGGTTTGAGGCTAGGACTCTCTTCTAGAGCTTGTCTAAGGCGTTTGCGATGTTCCCGAATCGTGGCTCGCCAACTACCACAGCGCTTATCAGCTTGATACTTATATTTTAATAGATGCATCAGCACCACTGACAAATTGCTTCTGAGTGCTTTGTTTTCACTCCTGCCGATTGTTTCAATTTCTTCAATCAAATTTTCTAAGTCCAGTTCTGTGAGCCGACCTTGCTTGAGCAATTCTATAGTTGCTTGAATCCACAAGTAAAAGTCTTGCTCGTATAACTCTGAACAAGATGTCGTTTGAGATTGAGGCAGTTGGGCAGTCATAAACATCTCTGAAAGCGCCGACTACACTTTATAGTAGCCTTTCTAGAAAAATGGATTTCTCCTTCTTGAATTGCTTATAATACCCGATTGCCCATTTAGTGAGGTATTGCGTTAAAATAAGCGATCGCATGAGTTAATTCCTTAAAACACACAAATTAGCGGAGGTATGATTGACCAAGTTTATTTTGAAGATTTTGTGGTTGGATGAAAACGTCGCCTTGGCGGTCGATCAAGTTGTCGGCAAAGGCACAAGTCCCTTGACTAAGTACTTTTTCTGGCCCAGAAATGATGCCTGGGAAGAGTTAAAAAAAGAGCTTGAGTCAAAACACTGGATTAGTGATGTCGATCGCGTTGAGTTGCTCAACAAAGGAACAGAAGTAATCAACTACTGGCAAGAAGAAGGCAGAAACCGTCCAATGGCTGAGGCTCAACTGAAATTTCCGGAAGTTACCTTCACAGGTAGCGCTTAGTGCGTGTTTTCAATTCCTATTATCTTTCAGGCTGGAAGCCTGGAGCTATACGAACAAAGCCTGCCTACGCAGGCTAAGAACGCTATTTTTCCGTAGTCCGCGTAGGCGGACTTGGTTCGTATAGCTGCACCCTTTAGGGTGTTAGGCAGTTTGAAAACAGCGCCTAGTATCGCATAATTAAGTTGATTGCGATACAAGCTGCCAAAGTTTGATTGTCTTGTCCCTGCTGCCACTAGCAATCAGTGCAACAGGGCTGACAGCAACGGTAAACACTGAGTCTACATGACCAGATAAAGTAGCAATTTCTGCTGTTGTGTTTACCCCAGAAAGCTTAATCGTCTTGTCCCAACTTCCACTAATCAATGTTTCCCCATCGGCACTGAAAGCTAGTGTCACCACCGACCAGGAATGACTGGAAAGTGTACGAATTAACTTACCAGTGTTCACCTCCCACAATTTAATAGTGTTATCATCGCTACCCGTCGCCAAAATTTGACCATCCGGACTGAAAGCGACTGTTAAAACCGCTCTTGCATGACCTATAAGTGTTTGATAAGGGCGGTTTTTCAATTCATTTTGCAATTCAGCAGACAACTTCCACAAGCGAATAGTTCTGTCAAAACTAGCACTTGCCAAAAGCTTTGATTGCGGACTAAACGCAACTGCACCGATCTGTAATTTATGTCCAGTCAAAGTGCAAATTTCTTCGCCAGAATAAACATCCCAGATTTTGACTGTTTTATCCCAGCTACCACTAGCTAGCAGCTTTCCATCTGGGCTAAAGGCAACTGATTTAACAGCGTGGGAATGTCCTCTTAACGTGAAAATCTCTTGGAAGTTGCGAACATCCCAAATTTTGATAGTTTTATCATCGCTACCTGTCGCCAAAAGCTTTCCATCGTAATTGAAAGCAACTGATGTTACTGCTTGGGAATGTCCCCCAAGATTGGCGATCGCTTCAAATGTATTTAAATCCCAGAATATAATGCTTTTGTCATCATTGCCACTAGCCAAAATATTACCATCAGGGCTAATCGCAATTGAATTTACATTACTTAATACATCATATCCAGTCAAAGTGTGCAAACATTGCCACGGAGGATTTTGGATTTTGGATTTTGGATTGGAGATTTTGGATTGGAGATTTTCGAGTGGGGATTTAATACCCATTGCTTCCATAACTTCGTCAGCATTTTGAAAGCGACGGTTAACAGCGTTGGACAGCAACTTGTCAAGGATTTTCGCCAAGCGATCGCTTACTTTGGTGGTAAGATAATCTCGCCAAGCCCAGCAATTATTAGCGACATCAAATAAATCAAACGGCGGAATATGCGTAAGCAAGTAAATGCAAGTTACACCTAAGCTATAAAGGTCACTTGCAAACACGCATTTACCCTTAATTTGCTCAGGAGCCGCATACTCTGGACTGCCGATATTGCCATGCTCTGTAAAAAAGTCGATTTTCGGCACAAATTTAGCTGTAGCAAAATTGACTAAAACCAAATCCCCCGCTTTTGTGCGGATGATATTTTCGGGTTTAATATTGCCGTGAATGATATGGCGATCGCTAATAAACTTGAGAACAGGCAACAAATTTTCTAAAAGTTGCCAAATCTGACTTTCACTAAAAACACCCTCATCCTCAAGCACCTCAGCTAAATTGCTACCCTCAATAAACTCCTGTACCAAATAAAAATACCCTTCCTGCTGAAAATATGCTATAATTGCGGGAATTTGCGGATGCTTACCAATTTCTTCTAAAAGTTGCCTTCTTCGCTCAAAACCGACAATTTGCAGCGAGAATTCTTCAACCACACAACGAACTACAGGAAATCGACTTTCATCCACGGCAAGAAAAACCTTGTAAAATTCCCCTTGACTTATCAACTTAAGTAAACGGTAACGTTCTTGTAAAAAACTCAAAATACCCTTCAAAGAAATTTAAACACGATAAATTCAAACTTCAGCATTACGCAAAAACCCTCTACAACTCCTACTCGTTGTGTACTCTGCGTCCTCTGCGGTTCGTTTTTTCCTAATTTTGCGTTATAAAATCCCTAATTAATTTTAGAGACGTTCCACCGGAACGTCTCTACAATAAACTACTGATTTGATTTATTTGCGGAAAAATCAACAACCAACGGCGAATTACCGTTGTGTGATTTTACCTCCAAAGGCGACTTCACATCACCCGGCTTTGCAGTTTGTTGATTCCATAAAATCATCGACAATAGCCCATCTACCAAGCCGTTACTGGTGCCATTGCTACCACCGACGAGAACATCTGGGATAAGACGAACATTGCGATCGCCTATAATTTGCATTAATTGCATCGCCGTATATCCTTGCGTTCCCAAAGCTTCCACACCAGCGCTGTAAGTTTCCGCTTTCGCATTACCAACAGCCCGAATACCTTCAGCTTCACCCACAGCTTGCAAGCGAGTTGCTTCCGCTTGACCGGTAGCTTGTTTAATCTGCGCGTTTGCCTTCAATTCAGCAATTTTAACACTCTGCTCGGACTTCACCATTTCTTGCTGAATCTCCGCCAACGCCGTTTCCCGAACTAATTGTTGGCGCTGGGTTTGAGCGAATTCTTGCACTTGATAAGTCTTGCGTTGTTCCTCCGCAATTTTACGGTCTGTCTGTGTTTGCATTAAAGCTGCTGGCGGGAGAATATCACCAATCAAAGTATCAATCGCCTGCACATCATAACAGCGTAACGCAGCCTTAATATACTCAGCCGCTTCCGCCTGCCGTTCGCTGCGTGCCGTCAAAAAGTCAAGTACACTGTAATCTTGCGCCGAGTTGCGGAAGTAATTACCGATAGTCGGTTCCAACACATGATCTACCAGATTTTGCATCGAGCCGACGCGGGAAATCACTTTTGGCGCATCCAAAGCACCCACATGAATAATTTGCGCTACTTCCAAATCGAAAGCAAACCCATCTTGAGAACGCACCGTCAAAGAAGCTAATTTGGCATCATAACTGTGACGTTCGGTGCGACCAGACCAATTTAAAACTATATTAGTCGTTGGCACCAATTCAATCTTCATGATGCGGCTATTAATTGGATGCTTACCCGGATACAACGGTTCCACCCAGACACCTTTGTGTCCCACATTTACCAAATTACCGTGAGTAAATGCTGCTCCACTGACATCTTGATGTGCCTTACCCACATAGGAAATTACCACACCTACATAGCCGATAGGAATTTCCGTCATCGCTACTTGCTCAACTTGGACAAACCAAGGATTGAGATTCCAAGAACCAGAAAGCAGAATTTGCTCTTGCAAACCGCGTCTTCCACCAGCATCGACAAATTTCTGAGTATTTTGGAAATTGTCGTGTCCGTCAATTACAGGTCCAGCCATTTCACCGGCGGGAATAGGAATACCATCTAAAGTGGTGACGATGCCAACTTTATCTGCGGCAAGACTGTACACCCGCAACTGTTCAGCACTCATGCCATGTGCGTTAGCATTTGCCGCCGTAATTATTTTAAATAAAGCGGTGTTGATGCGGTAAGTACCAGCGGTGAGAAAACCCATTTGCCGACCTCTTTCTCCCCCTTGGGTCAAGAATTTCCGCGCATCTTGGTAATCGTCGCAATTGACGATTTTGCCTAAAATGCGTTCTGGGGGGATGGGTGCGCCATCTGCGGCAACGATGAGAGCGATTTCACCTTGGGGGACAACTACTACCGGTTCTTTTTTGACTGAGTACTGCCAAGGTAAATAGCCCCAGTGCCACCCAGGAGCAAGGGTATCGGCTTGCAAGCCTGCTTCGCCATTTAGGGCTATTAGCCGTCCTGCGGGGAGTTTGCGTCCAGAAATGTCAAATTTTTTGATGACAATGCCAACTTCACGTTCGCCAATTACCACCAGTCCGCCAAAGAAGAGGGGGACAAATACGACTAAACCGCCGACAATAACGATGGGAATCAGTCCCCACGGATTAAGCTGCATTGCCTGATATTTGCTGCTATCAATTTTAAGTTGGGCAATCGGCTTGACTTGACTTACCTGGACTGATGGGTCGGTAGTTTCTTGTGTGGTGGAAATTTTTGTGGGAGCGGCGCTTGCTGCTTGAATTGTAGTAGCGATCGCCAAAGAAGCAAAGAGCGATGTTGCAAAACGAAATATTTTATTTGGCTGACGGCTATCAAAGGAATTTTTACGGCTTTGCATAAAACTTGCCCCTCTGGGCAACAATTATCTAAACTATTACTTCACCAAGAGTTCCCCACATTTCTTAAACTTGTTGCACTTGTATACAAAAATTTATTACTACCGAGATTTTCGTAATTTTCGTGAAATGCTATCATAATAAAAATGTAAATTTAATCTCGTAGTAGGCACTTAAGTGGCTGAATTAAGCGATGAATCGCTTACTACTTTTTCATAAAAAAATCTCGCTTTATGAGAATAAAAACTCCTCATAGAAAGTTGCTAGGAGGAGTTCTTATTTGTTGGGAAGAATATTATTCCCTAACTTAAGTTTGGGCAGATTGGATGTTTATACCATACCGCCGGCAGCTTGAAAGCGTGCGCGAGCGCGTTTGTAAGCTTGTGTTGCTTGGATTTGGGCTTGGCGGTCTTCTGCTTGCACTTGATTCACGCGGGTTTCTGCTTGATTGAAAGCAGCACGGGCTTCTTCAAGGTTAATTGAGTCGCCTTTTTCCGCACCGTTAACCAGAATTGTAATTTCGTTTTCTTCGACTTCGGCAAAACCACCCATGAGAGCGATCGCTGTCCAATTCTGATTTTTATTTGCACGTACTCGCATCACACCTGTATCCAAAGCGGTCAAGAGTGGCGCATGTCCTGTGAGAATACCTAGCTGACCAGTAGTACTGGGCAACACCACTTCTTCAGCTGCGGCATCCCACACTGTTTTATCTGGAGAAATTACACGAACAGTTAGGGTCATATCTGGTAAATGATGATTGGTAATTGGGCAATGGGCAATGGGCAATGGGCATTGGGCAAGGGGAATAAGAGATTCTTTCGATGCCCCATGATGCCACATGCGTGACTGTCGCTTCTAGCCTTTCCAACGCACTGCCTCCCCCATGCCCCATGCCCCATGCCCCATGCCCCATTACCTATTAACTAATTAGCTTTTGAGCTTTTCAGCTTTGGCGATCGCTTCGTTAATGTCGCCTACCAAGTAGAACGCTTGTTCGGGCAGCTCGTCCAATTTGCCATCAAGAATCATTTGGAAGCCTTTGATGGTGTCTTCCAATTTTACGTATTTACCAGGAGAACCGGTGAATACTTCTGCTACAAAGAAGGGCTGAGATAGAAAACGCTCAACTTTGCGGGCACGAGATACGATCAGGCGATCGTCTTCTGACAATTCATCCAAACCAAGAATGGCGATGATGTCTTGCAGTTCTTTGTAACGTTGCAGAGTTGCTTGTACAGCACGAGCGGTGTTGTAGTGTTCGTCACCCACAATGTTGGGTTGCAACATGGTGGAAGTGGAACCTAACGGATCTACAGCCGGATAAATTCCTTTTGCTGCCAAACCGCGAGACAGCACTGTTGTACCATCCAAGTGAGCAAAGGTGGTTGCAGGTGCGGGGTCAGTCAAGTCATCCGCAGGTACGTACACGGCTTGAATCGAAGTAATAGATCCTTCGTTGGTAGAGGTAATCCGCTCTTGCAGTGCCCCTACGTCGGTTCCCAATGTAGGCTGGTATCCTACAGCAGACGGCATCCGACCTAGTAGCGCCGATACTTCAGAACCTGCTTGTACGAACCGGAAGATGTTGTCAACAAACAGCAGCACGTCTTGCTTATTCACATCTCGGAAGTACTCAGCCATTGTCAAACCAGACAAACCAACCCGCATTCTTGCTCCGGGTGGCTCGTTCATCTGACCGTAAACTAGAGCAATTTTAGACTCGTTGAGGTTGTCTTTATTGATTACCCCAGATTCAATCATTTCGTTGTAGAGGTCATTACCCTCACGAGTCCGTTCACCTACACCAGCGAATACGGACACACCACCGTGTTGAGTCGCGATGTTGTTGATCAATTCCATCATGATCACGGTCTTACCGACCCCTGCACCACCGAACAGACCAATTTTACCGCCACGTCGATAGGGTGTTAGCAAGTCAACAACTTTAATTCCTGTCTCGAACACGGAAGGCTTGGTTTCCAGTTCGGTGAGTAGGGGAGCAGCGCGGTGAATCGGTAATTTGTCCTCAGTATTGACTGGTCCCCTGTTGTCTACGGGTTCGCCAAGAACGTTAAAAATCCGTCCTAAGGTAACTTTACCAACGGGCACGCTGATGGGAGCGCCAGTATCAACGGCTTCCATGCCACGGACTAAGCCATCGGTGGTGCTCATGGAAACGGCTCTCACCTGGTTATCGCCCAGCAACTGCTGCACTTCGCAAGTCAGCGAAATTTCCTGTCCGCCTTCGTTCGTGCCTTTGACGAGCAAAGCGTTGTAGATTTGCGGCATTTTCCCGGTGGGGAATTTAACGTCTACAACCGGACCAATAATTTGAGTAATGTAGCCTATGTTAGTTTTTTCTGCGGTGGTGACCATGCTGGGTGCTAATAAATGAAGCTATATTTGGTGATAGGGTCGTCGGCGACTTAAGATTAACGTTTCATCTTCCAGGTTATCACCGAACGACTCCTATCTTCGCCATAAATTGATTCTTAAGACTGATGTCCTCAAGTAGGCAGCAGACTATGATCCTAAAGGCTTTGGGTCAGACTAGAGAGCAAAAAAGTGTTTTGATTTGGCATAGAGCAAACCGCGATCGCTCGCTCTTCGTGGCTGATATTCGCACGCTTGCTTTGTATGCGCTCAACATAGCTGTGAGAAATTATCCTATCCTACGCCGAAAAGAAAAAAGCTGCCGCCAAAGCGCGATCGCGCACTTAGGCAGCAGTTCTATACCATTTCACTCTGAATATCTAATACACGCGATGCCAATGACATTTCGCAAAACCTGATTAATCTAAATTAGGACTTACGCACTTCCTTCGTCTTACCAATTGATTTCACGTAGGGGCAATTCATGAATTGCCCCTACAAGACTTGAATTCGCGTGCGTTCATTCCGATAAATGTAATAAATTATTTAGAAAGATATACAAGTCAACTTTACTACATTGGGTATTTACCTTCGATGAAAGCTGTGTGAATAGATGTCCAAATCTTCTGATTGTCTTTAAGATAAGGGTAAGCAACACATCGACACAGCATAAGATATATGAATTTCTCGTCAGCGCGACAAAATTTTTACCAGGAGATTCAACAGCCTGACGGAAATATCGATTTGGCAAAGGCGGCATTATATATTGCCCAAGAAGAATATCCCGACCTGGATGTTGAACACTACCTCAACGTCCTCGATACAATGGCAGCGGAAGCTAAAAAACGCTTGCCAATCGGACGTTATCCTTTGCGGGTAATTCAAAGTATTAATCAGTATCTTTACGATGATTTGGGATTTGCAGGCAATAAAAAAGACTATTACGACCCCCGCAACAGCTTTTTGAATGATGCGATCGATCGCCGATTGGGAATTCCGATTAGTTTGGCGCTAGTTTACCTAGAAGTTGCCCGAAGAGTTGATTTCCCGATGGTGGGGGTAGGAATGCCATTACATTTCTTAATCCGTCCAGATATTCCCGATATGGAGATTTTTGTTGATGCGTTTAATAACGGTGAAGTGATGTTCGTCGAAGATTGCCAAGAAAGGCTTTCGCAAATATATCAACAAAGCGTGACGCTACAACCGGAATTTTTAGCCGCAGTGAATCATCGGCAATTTTTGGTGAGGATGCTGACGAATCTGAAATATATTTATCTGAAACAGCAGGATATAGAAAAAGCTTTAGCAGCAGTTGAGAGAATTTTGCTGTTGTTGCCTGATACGATTTTAGAATTGCGCGATCGCGGTTTGCTCTACTATCAACTCGGTCTTTACACCCAAGCTACTCAAGACTTGCAAAGTTATTTAACAAGAGTTCCCGATGCTGAAGATGCGTCGGTGATTCGACGGTTGCTGGCTGAGATGGCGAGAGGATGAGGGAGAGTGGGGGAGTGGGGGAGTGGGGAGAGTTCTTGAGATGGGGGATAGGGGGAAAGAAGAATTATTCTCCAAGTCTTTTTGTCTCCAAGTCTTTTTGTCCCCTTGTCTTTCCATCCCCCACTCCCCCACTCCCCCACTCCCCCCATTCCCTCATCTCCCCACTTTCTACTCTTACCGAAAGCCTTGCTGTACTTCTTGCGCGACTCTTTTAAGTCGTTGCAGTTGTTCTTGCATGTCTTTTTTTGTCCAGGGTTCGGCGAAAGTTTTGAAGCCCCAGCTAATTATCGGGTTGGGAATCTCAAATTCAAAGCGGTTAACTAGACGCGTTCCTTGTTCGACTGGTTGACATTCCCAGCGATCGCGTCCGGTGAAAAAACCGTCAAACTCCCACACTACCAAACCCGGTTGTCTTTCGACAACTGTGCTATTTAATGTCGGTTTTATTATCGGTATTTGAATCACAAACTTGCTTTTACTACCATTATCGCTACTCCAAGTTTCCCCCACAGGTTCGCAACGCAGGGCAGGATTAAGCCAACGGTGCATGAGAGTTAAATCAGTAATACATCTCTCAACCACCGTCGCTGTAGCATTAATTTGAATTGATTGTTCAAAAACAGAAGACATTTTACATCTTTGAAGCTATTGCTGCACTTACAATAACGCTATATTTAGCGCTGCCAACACACTAAATCAATCCTAAAGCCAACTCAGCTTTAGAAATAAAAATATATACAACGACGCCAAAATCAGTGATATTTTACTGTTTTGGCACTAGTAATTTCACAAAACGAGTTGTCAACCAAGCAGATAAAAAAAATACTCTTGATGTCAACTCTATATATGATTTTACTGGTAGATTTATAGGCAAAACACTGGTAACTTAACTGGCATGTATATTTGTGCTATACAATACACGCCAGAAGAATCTGACGTGTTTTGGAAATAACAGTTTACCTTAATTTGGGAAAACTATGAATACAACTTGGCAAGGAATAACCCAGGTGATGGAACTTGGTTTGTTGATGAGGGTGCAAGATTTTTTGGCACAGTCGCCAACCCTATCACCAGATCAATCAAATGCAGTCAATTATGTGCAAGGAAGTGTCCAGCAGGTAGTTCTATTTCTACCTAGGTTGCTGGGGGCAGCAGTAATTTTACTGCTTGGCTGGCTGATTGCGGCAGGAGCTGCGGCATTAGTACGCGGCATTCTCAATCGCACTAAAATAGATAACCGTATTGCCGCTGGTTTGACTGGTAGCGATACAGTCCAAGTGGAGAAATTTGTCGCCGGCTTGGTCTTTTGGTCTATCCTGCTGTTAACCATAGTTGCTGTATTAGATACTTTAGAGTTGAGAGTCGCTTCTCAACCGCTTAATTCTTTTCTCGAACAAATTGGTGAGTTCTTACCCAGGTTAGTAGCTGCGGGAGTCATCCTTTTAATAGCTTGGTTAGTCGCTAGCCTCGTTAAGCTGATAACCATACGCGGACTCAGCGCTTTGCGGCTAGATGAGCGTTTGAATCCACCGGAAACACAAGATGCCGTCCCAAATCTCAATCAATTGTCTCTGAGTGAGACGATTGGCAACGCTTTATATTGGTTCATCTTTTTGCTGTTTCTCATTCCAATTTTGGATACTTTGGGGTTACAGCAGGCTTTACAACCAGTACAAAGTCTGGTAACGCAGATTATCTCAATTCTGCCGAATATTTTAGCGGCGGTGTTGATTGGTGTTGTCGGCTGGTTTGTGGCTAATATAGTGCGACGGATTGTCAGCAACTTACTGGCAGCAACTGGAATTGATGATTTGGGGAGACGCTTTGGACTTTCGTCTACTGCCGGAGCGCAATCTTTATCGTCGATTATCGGCACGATTGTCTATGTGTTGATTTTGATTCCGGTTGCGATCGCCTCCCTGAATGCTTTGCGAATTGACGCGATTTCCTTACCGGCGATCGCCATGTTGCAGCAAATTCTGAATGCCTTACCTGCGATCTTCACCGCGATCGCCATTTTGATTATTGCTTATTTCGTCGGGCGATTTGTGGGCGAACTTGTTACCAACATCCTCACAAGTATCGGCTTTAACAACATCTTCTCTGTCTTAGGTCTGCCAACTCCCGTCAGACGCACCACATATCCAGCAGACACAGAAGCACTTCCCCCAGCCCGAACTCCATCGGAAATTGTTGGTATCGTTGTTTTAGTTGGCATCATGCTATTTGCCACAGTCGCGGCAGTGAATATTTTGAATATTCCCGCACTCACGCTACTGGTAAGTGGCATAGTCGTCATATTCGGGCGCATTTTGGCGGGATTGATTGTATTTGCCATCGGTTTGTTCTTAGCAAATCTGGCTTTTAGCATCATTGCCAGTTCGGGAAATGCCCAAGCACGGATTTTGGCTCAAGTAGCGCGGATTGCGATTATTGCTTTGGTTTCGGCAATGGCACTGCAACAGATTGGTGTTGCTAGTGATATTGTCAACTTAGCCTTTGGACTTTTACTCGGTGCGATCGCTGTTGCTACTGCCTTATCTTTCGGTCTCGGTGGTCGCGAAATTGCCCGCGATCAAGTTCAACAATGGTTAAACTCTTTTAAAAGTAAAGGGTAAATACTAGGGACTGGGGACTAGGGACTGGGGACTAAGGCACGAAAGTTATTCCCTAACCCCTAACCCCTAACCCTAAATCTCGGAACTTCTATCTCAAAAGTTGAACTTTAGAGCTTTGAACTTAGTGTTTGAGTTTAGAACTTGACATTTGGAGTTCAAAGCACGAACTTTCGAGTTCTGAACACGAAGTTCCGAGTTCGGAACACGAAGTTTCAAGTTCGGAACACGAACTTTCGAGTTCTGAACACGACATTCCGAGTTCGGAACACGAAGTTCCGAGTTCTGAACACGACATTCCGAGTTCCGAACACGACATTCCGAGTTCCGAACACGAAGTTCCGAGTTCTGAACACGAAGTTCCGAGTTCCGAACACGAAGTTCCGAGTTTTAAGAGCGATCTTCGTAGCTTACCGTAGGTATCGCTTTTCTTTTACCGATAAAACAATTCTGTTTGCTCAGAAAAACGAATATAAAAGTCAACACTAGACCTATGAGCACTCATTCTTTTTGCCACTGTCGTGAGAAAGCTTTTTTCCTACCCCTTTCCCTACTTTCCAAAAAGTCTAGTTAACACTTAGTATTATTAGTTGAATAAACTTTAGCATTTTTTGATATATCTTTTGATATTATTTTTTGAGATAAAAATTTTTTGACTGCTTTCAAACAAGCAAAGTTTAGATAGTGTTTGAGACAGGGGACACTACCATGAATAAAATCAGCAGACGTGAAGCCTTGATGTTTGCAGCTTTCGCGGGTGGTTCTATATTGCTACCCGTAATCTTTCCGCATCGAGGATATGCTCAGAGAACCGATGAGAAAGTCGAGCCGTTTACACTTGCCTTTCGCACCCCACCAGTGTTAAATCCTGTACGTAGCGATTCCACAACTGATTATTACCAGATAACAATACAGAAAGCTATTGTAGAAATATTACCAGGGCGAACGACAGAAATTTGGGGCTATAACGGTACATTTCCGGGTCCGACAATTAAACAACGTAAAAATCGCTCCTCAGTTGTACGCTTTATCAACGATGTTAATACACCTACCGTGGTTCATCTGCATGGGATGGCATCGCTACCGCAGTACGATGGCTACGCAGAAGATTTAATTCCTCAAGGATACTACAAGGACTATATCTATCCCAACATCAACGCCGCCACTATGTGGTATCACGACCACGCAGTTCATCAAACTTCACGAAACGTGTACATGGGGCTGGTGGGAATGTATATTGTCGAAGATGAAAATGAACTTAATCTGCCACTTCCCAAGGATGATTATGATATTCCCTTAATCATTCATGATAAAAAATTCGCGGCTGATGGTTCGTTAATTTTTGATGACCAAGCCGAACACAGTTTGATGGGGGATGTGATTACAGTTAACGGTGTACCTTATCCCCGGATGGAGGTAGCAAACCGCAAGTACCGCTTCCGGGTGTTAAACGCATCAATTTCCCGCTCTTACAAACTTGCTCTGAGTACGGGTGACGACTTGATTGCGATCGGTACTGATGCGGGGTTAAAGCCTGCACCAGTAAATACCAAAGAGATGCGTATCGGGATGGCAGAGCGCTACGATTTGATAATCGATTTTTCTAAATATCCGATAGGAACCCAGGTAGTATTGCAAAATTTGGGACTTCCCAACAATGATAATACTGGGGATACCAATAAGATTATGCGCTTTGATGTGGTACGTGAAGAGAGCGATAACAGTTTCATTCCTAGCACGTTACGCAATATTGAATTTTTCCCAGAATCTTCAGCAGTGCGATCGCGTGACTTTACATTTGAGCAAAGTAATCGATTGTGGGTAATCAACGGCAATGTTTGGGACATAAACCGAGTTGATGCCAATCCCCAATTAGAACAAATCGAGATTTGGACACTGCATAACAACTCCGGTCTTTGGTTTCATCCGGTTCACCTTCACCTAATTGATGCTCAAATTCTTGACCGTAACGGTCAGCCACCTTTCGCTTATGAACGTGGTATGAAAGATGTCTTCTACGTTGGTGAAAACGAAACGGTAAGAATAATTGGCAAGTTTAGACCAAACATAGGCAAGTACATGTACCACTGCCATAACATGGTTCACGAAGACCACGACATGATGAGTCAGTTTGAAGTCGCGCAAAATGGGATAGATCCGCTGTCAGCACCAGCAAAACCACTTCCAGCACCAGCGTTATGAAAAAGAGGGGGAGAGGGGGAGAGGGGGGGATGGGGGGATGGGGGAGAGGGGGGAGACAAGGAAGACGAAAAGACAAACTCCCCCTGTCCCCCTGTCCCCCTGTCCCCTTGTCTCCTTGTCTCCTTGTCCCCTACTAGAGTGCGGTCTATTTGTATCAACTTTCAAGTGAAACGGTATTACCCTTTCCCCCTCTTGATCTTCTCTTGCAACTCATCCTTGATGCGGTTGAGAATCGAAGTCTCATCAAGACTTGCCAAAATCTTCCCAATTACCGCTTTCGGTCCATCAGAACCCCAAGTTGCCCCATTAGCCAAATAAGCTTTGGTGACTTGTCCGATTCCGTAAGAAGCAACACCAGTTACACCCGCTTGAGTTATCGCAACTGTTACGTAAGGAGCGAAAGAAGCGCCACCTGTAACGGGTGCAGAGATACCAAGTAAAGTTTTTAACCCGCTTAAACCGAGAGTTGCTAACAGTTCGCTCGCACCGATACCGCCCATACTCAGGGCGATTTTTTGTAATAATTGTACGGCTCCAGTTTCCGTCATGGGGATGCCGTAGAGTTTGGATAAGCCGAGAATTAAAGCAATATCAATAACTACACCGCTCAGTATATCCACCACTGTAACGGGATTGAGAGCGATCGCTAAAGCTTTAGTCATGACAGCTTTCCAAATCAACTGATTCGCAGCGCGATCGCGAATCATCAACTTGCGCTGCACCAACTGCTCATTCACATTATCCGCGTAAATCATCGTGTTCAAAGCCACCAAAGCTTTGCCCTCGCGGTGTAAAATCTCTAATATTTTCAGCTTTAGTTCTTCAACTTGGGCATTACCTGCACGCAATTGTATTCCCCTAGTACCATCGGCACGTTGAACCGCAGTCTTTACTAAAGGTGATGCTGCTGCCATGACAATTTCTAGGGGTGAGAGTAATTCCCGCACCCTTTCATCGCGGACTTTGTGGTAAACTGCCATGCGATCGGCTTCTGGATACTGGTCAACCTTGTTAAACACCAAAATTATTGGTTTACCAGCTTCGCGCAACTGAGAAAGAGCCTCATGTTCTAATTTCGTCATGTCCCCAGAAATAACAAACAGAATTAAATCTGCTTGTTTTGCAACTTGTTCAGCTAAAGCAGTGCGAGTTTCCCCATCTACTTCATCTAAACCCGGAGTATCAATCAATTCCACCTGAGATTGACCGATTCCAGGTAAAGTTACACGTAAAGCGCGATTTGAAGAAGCGATCGCTTCGGAACTAATACTCCAATTAACTCGCTGTGCAGCACGAGTCACACCATGCAAAGGACCCGTTTCAAACACCGATTGTCCAACCAAAGCATTCAATAACGAAGACTTCCCACGTCCCACCATTCCAAAAGCCGCAATTTGCACCACCATGCGGTCTAACTTGCCCAACATAACTTCTAAATCGCCAATTTCCTCTTCCAGTCCGCGTTTTTCTTGGGGAGTCAAATCAAGTTTAGTTACCAAACTTCTTAATGCCGTTTGTGCCTGCTTATAATTAAGTTCCGCCTGAATATCTTCAAAACTGAAAATAGCCTTATCAAGTTCTTCCTCCCAACTAGAAGAATCACTTTCATGAGGATCGGGCAAAGGCAACGTCGAATTCATATTAATTTCAGATTTTTTCTTTAAAATTTTAAATAGATACCCTTATTAATCCTAGTGATTTTCTAACGTAGTAAGCGCAAAGACGCTTAATTCAGATTCGTTGTGACACTTGCGTAATTACTAACAACATTTAGTAAATAAACGTAGGGTGCGTTACGGACGATAGTCCTAACGCACCAACTTAAATACTAAATTCAAGTGCGTTACTTCGTTAACACACCCTACGTAAAGTTAGGCAGTAGTAAATTCGGGTGCGTTACTTCGTTAACACACCCTACCTAAAGGGCAACGGACTAAACCCCACACAAATTGACCAATAATATCCTTCCACTTGTTCGGCGGTAGTACCATCCCTACCTACACCTACTTACTTACCTCACACAGACATTTTCTTAAATTTGCTAGAGTACACACACCAGGATATTTCAGTTAAACCTCTGATAATGCCAGCATTTTAAGGCAACCCATGCTAACAAACACCCTACTTCTCTCCAATCAACTCCCCACCTTACAATACACCTCCACACCAGAGCGATTCGATGAAACCTGGGAAGCACCCCTGGCAATCCTCCTGGGACTAGGACGCGCTGCCGGCGCGGACTTCATCGAATTCTTCTTAGAACGTCGTAACTATATTAGTTGCCTTGCAGAAGACGATTCTATCACCAGCATTTCACCCAGTCTTGCTACTGGTGCAGGAGTGAGAGTATTTCGTGGCAAAGCCGACTGCTACGTAAGCACCAACAACCTTTCATTTATCGGTTTGAAAGCCGCATTAGAAAAAGGACTTTCCATCTTAGGATTGCAACTACCAGCAGCTAACGCTTTCATCCCCGAAATCAACCTCGAACTACTCAGAGACTACGCCACCAAAAGAGGCAAAGACAAATGGCTACCTTTATGTAGTTCCATCCGCGAAATGGGAGAAGTCCTCCTTGATAGTACCGCCTACTTGCAACGAAAAGCCAACCACATTCAATCTCGCCGCGCCACTTACTTCCGCGATTGGCAAGAAGTTTTAGTCGCTGCTAGTGATGGCACATTTGCCCGTGACATTCGCCTCACTCAATCTGTCGGCTTTAACCTTTTGTGTGCTGATGGTGCAAATCGTACCTCCATTGCCGAACGTGCTGGTAATACTAGCGATGCCAACTTCTTGAGAACCTGGGATTATCAACAATCCGCCGAGCAGATAGCCGAATCAGCAGGTAAAATGCTTTACGCCGATTACGTAGAATCTGGCACATACCCCATTATCATGGCCAATCACTTTGGCGGGGTAATTTTCCACGAAGCTTGCGGACACCTTTTAGAAACCACGCAAATTGAACGCAACACCACACCCTTTGCTGACAAAAAAGGCGAAAAAATTGCCCACGAAAGTCTTACAGCATGGGATGAAGGACGTTCAGAAAACGCCTTCGGCACAATTGACATGGACGACGAAGGAATGCCCGCTCAAAGAACGCTATTAATTGAAAAAGGCGTTTTAAAGAACTTCTTAGCAGACAGAACAGGTTCATCGCGCACCGGACACCCCAGAACCGGCAGCGGACGCCGCCAAAATTACACCTATGCTGCCGCTAGTCGGATGCGAAATACTTATATCGCGACTGGTGAATACAGCACAGAAGATTTATTTGCCTCAATTGACAAAGGCATTTACTGTAAAAAAATGGGTGGTGGTAGCGTCGGTGCCACAGGACAATTTAACTTTGGTGTAGACGAAGCTTATTTAATAGAAAATGGCAAAATTACCAAGCCATTAAAAGGAGCCATCCTCATCGGCGAAGCAAAGGAAATTATGAATAAAATTTCCATGTGTTCCCAAGATTTATCATTAGCCGCAGGTTTTTGTGGCTCGGTCAGTGGCAGCATTTACACCACAGTCGGACAACCCCACATCAAAGTAGATTCTATCACCGTAGGCGGACGCTAACCTCTCTAACTCGTAGTAAGCACTTTAGTGCTTTATTAAGCGCTAAAGCGCTCACTACAAAATATTCAAAATAAATCAAATGGAATTTTGAAGTAGAAATCGACTATGCCGAATATCAACGAAATTGCAACATCTGCCAAGGAAACTGCTAACAAACTTGGCATTAATAAATTTGACATTTACGGCTCAACTGTAGATGAAACCAGCGTACAAGTAGATCAAGGTGAGCCAAAACAAGTTAAAGCTTCAAATCGCTCTGGTGTCACCGTTCGAGTGTGGAACGAAGACAACACAATGGGTGTCACCAGCACCACAGATGTAGATCCAAAAGGACTGGAATTAGCTTTAAAAACCGCTTACGAAGCTAGTTTCTTCGGTGTTAGGGAAAACGTCCCCGATTTTAGTCCAGAAGCGACTGTCAACATCGAGAATAATAAGAGCGAGAAAGCAAATCAAGCACCAGTTTCCCAACTAATAGAAAGCCTAGTCAAAGCTGAAAAAGAACTTTTATCAGTTCATTCGGCTATTAAAGGAGTACCTTATAACGGTTTAGCGCAAAGAGATATTGACAGGTTCTATCTCAACAGCAACGGTGCAATTAGAACCGAATCTCACTCTTTAGCATCGATATATCTTTACAGCAAAACCGAAGAAGAAGGTAAAAAACCGCGTAGTGCTGGTGCTTTTAGAATCAACCATAATTTAGATAACCTAGACATCAATGGTTGCATCAAAGAAACAGCAGATAAAACAATTAGCCATTTGAACTATGAAAAAGTCACAACTGGTAAATATCGAGTAGTTTTCTCACCAGAAGCTTTCTTGAGTTTGCTAAGTGCTTTTTCTAACTTGTTCAACGCTCAAAGTATCCTTGACAAACAAAGTTTATCTACCCCTGATTCTCTCGGAAATCAAATAGCCTCCCCTCTACTTTCTGTATGCGATGATGCGCTGCATCCAGCTAATATCGGTGCGGAAGCTTTTGATGGCGAAGGAACTCCTACACGTCGAGTTTCGCTAATCGAAAATGGTGTTTTAACAGGCTTTCTCCACAGTGCTGGTACTGCGAAAAGAATGAACGCCAATCTTACAGGTAACGCAAGCATTGGTGCAAAAGTTAGCGTCAGTCCTAACTTTTATCATGTATTTGCAAGTACAAATTCTGAGGAAGAATACAGCTTAGAAACTGCGGAAAATGTAATTCTCATTGATGACCTACAAGCTTTACACGCGGGAGTAAAAGCTTTACAAGGCTCCTTTTCACTACCATTTGATGGTTGGTTAGTCAATAAGGGCGTGAAAACCAGTATCGAATCAGCAACAGTTGCAGGCGATTTCCTACAAGTTCTCAAGTCAATTATTTATGTTGACAAAGAACCAGAATTAACACCCGGAGGTGTTTGTCCGAGAATTTGGATTGATGAACTGTCGATTACCGGTGAGTAACAGTTAGGAGTTAGGAGTGATGAGTTAAGAGTTGAATTGAATTCTTAACTCATCACTCTTAAGTTGTCGCTAATCACCCAAATTAGCATTATTCACCGCCACCTACGCCGATATTGGTATTAAATACATCAGTACCATTCAAATTAGCGCCTATTAAAGTAGCGCCTTCTAACTCGGCACTATACAATTTAGCATTGCTGAGATTAGCATTGCTGAGATCGGCATTATTTAAGGTTGTACTATTTACAAATGCTTGTTTTAAATTAGCACCCTTCAAATTCGCGCCAGTTAAATCAGCACCTTCTAAATTAGCATTTTGTAAATTAGCACCCTTCAAATTAGCACTCCGCAAATCTGCACCAATCAAGTGAGCACCTTTAAGGTTTGCACCGCTTAAATCACACTTGAGACATTCTCCGGTTTTTAACAAACGCTGAACATGAGCGGGGTTTGCTGCTTTTGCGGGAACGGAAGCACCCAGAGATATTGCGCTTAATAAAGCTACCGCAGCTAAAGATTGAATTCTCATAGTTAATTCCCTCCCAAATTTTTAGAAGCTATTTAATAAGTATTTGGCACAAATCCTAAACACATACTTTGATTTGCAACCGCTTACTTAACTTCTACAAGGTCAGTATTACCGATTCCCGAATTCAACGCCTCATGCGATCGGAGGAATTAAAAGCTTCAATTATATCTAATATCCTTTTTTTAGCTACGCTAAAGGGAGTAAATTGCTATGCAAGTTGCTCAGGCAATCAGTGAAGATTCAAAGTGGTAAAAAGCCTTTGTGATAAGCATCCTGGCTGTTTGCTGAAAGGTTTTTGCTACACGTAAGATTTAATGTAAATCAGAATCTGTCTTTGGGTAGAGAAGGACATGTAAATTTGTAGCTGTGTTTATTATCTTATGAGAGCGATCGCTCTCGATTTCCTCTGCATCCACAAAGCCAGCACACTCAACAACACCAACCCCATCAACCCAGCTAAGGGATTTTGATTCACACCTGTAACCCAATCCGGAACCGCACCAGAATATTTAGTTAATTGCCCAACATTGATAATGTAATAACCCCAAATTAAACCAGCGTGAAGTCCTATCGATAAGCCCAAACGCCCTCTGCGCCAGCGTTTTGCCCACACCAAAAATAACGCCAGCAGCAGTAAACCGAAAAATTGCGGCGATGTGCGAATAATTTCTGACAGTGGTTTAATAAAGTGGGTGACAGCAAAAATAACCGCAGTTGCCCAAACTACCACACGCAGATTGTAATCGCGCTGCAACTCATCAAACAGCCATCCGCGAAATATTAACTCCTCGGCAAATCCATAAACCAAGGCAACAATCAACCCCTCTACAATAACTCTCAGTAAAAAAATACTCGGTTTTTGCCATACCAGCCAACCCAGCAATCCTTCTAGCCCAAACAAAATCAAAATATTAATTAGCCCAATTGCCAAGCCACGCAGCAAATCGATCGCATTTTGCGGTGTTCTTTCTAAACCATAATGTCTCAGTATCTGAGGTTGCTTGTAAAGTTTTTTGCCCCAAAGCCGCAGTAGCAAGATAAACTCTACATACAGCAATGGCATTGTCAAAATAGTTACTAAATTGTCATCTTGCACTAATAAGCGAATTGGTGCAGCTAAAGGCAACCACAGCAACAACAATGCCAAAATAAATATACCCAGCCGAACAGGGGCAGGGTATTGAGACACGCGAAGATAATTAACTTTCAAAAACCTTTGCCTGTTGATTGTTATTCGTCAGGTTCAATTGTGCTAGTCAAACCGTGATTTTTCAAGGTTTCACAATAGAATTCAGCGTGTTCCTGAGCGCAAGTTATAACTAAAGCTAGCCCATTCGTATGAGCTTCCATCATAATACTAACAGCCTGGGGCTGGGTGAGGTTCGGCACTGTGGTCATTAGCACCTGCACCACATGCTCCATCGGGTTGAAGTCATCGTTATGGAGCAAAACGCGATACCGAGGCGCAAGCTTACGGGTTGTTGAACGCTTCTCAATGGTTTCGACTGACACGGCTATTTGCTCTTTTCTGGTTTATCTACTACAGATTGTCTGCAAGCGCGATCGCTTAACAGTTATTTACCTATTCTATCTTATACAAACGCAAATAAATGCTCATGAAAAACTTTTGCTGCTTAGGTTTGATAATTGCATCTACTTTTCGTCAACCCTGATAATTCACATGGTTCGCAGCATCTTCCCAGGATACCACACTTTCTGTGCTCTTAAAATGAAGAAAGCAGCAATAGAATCGTTGCCGCAACCTTTCTCGCCTAATTATGGACATTAACCAATTTCAGCCAGGACAAATTGTGTCTTTAGAACATGACGCAAAACGCCTGTATGCAGAAGTCATTCAAGTTGTCGTTTCCCGTCAGTTGTGCTGGGTGCGTCCTTTGATGTTAGTTGCTTTCATTGAAGAACCGCCGATAATAACTGACCTGCGAGATGCTTCTGACCTGCTTTGGTCGATAAATTTATTTCAACCCGCCTTAGACACAGAAGTTATTACGTTGTTAAGTCAAATTTTTGCCAAAGAACCAAAACACGAGCTTGATTGTGATGCTAAACAGCAACTCAATCAATTTTTGCACTTTTTTTGGCAAGCGCACAAAGAAAAACCAGAAAATAAAGACTAAAGGAATTTTTTATCGCGTTGTATAATTCTCTGCTTTGGGCGTGCGCCTAGAAGCGAGTAATAGGAATGCATGGCAATTAACTACTGAAATCATGAAAATATCGTTATGCCAAAAAACCAAAGGTCTACTTAGTAGAAAAATCCCAGTAGTGGTATTGCCACTATTCCTGCACTGCTTCTACTACAAAAGTATTTATAAATTTGGTAATTTCGTTACAAAATGCAAATTAACTTAATGTCTTCAACAATTATTTAAACTTCTCAATCAAAATTACGATTAAAGGCTAGAAACCAACTTAATTCTACCTGCATCCATCTCTGCCATTAAGAGTTCTAAAGCTTCATAATCAACATCAGAAATGTAACCCATTTGAGTCAATTCTGAATTGATTTCGTTTTCAATTTCTGGAGTTAATTTTTTAATAAAAAGCGCTCTTTCTACTAATTGACGAATAGCGTACTGAGTTCTCATATACAATAAAGCAATTACAATTGTTACCAATTATCCAAGGTATTGTCTGGTATAGAGAGTGATCCAGATCTATATATACCTGTGATCTAAATCACAATATTATCGGTTAGATAATTTGCCATTAATCAGGCATCTGCCAATGGGAAGAGAGACACACAGAGATACTTGAATCTTGCTTCAATCAGCTTGACTCATTGGTTGACAAAGGTATATAGACATAACCACAGATGAGTCATCTACCCTAGGGTTGTATATATTGATTGTTTTTTAAGTAAAGGAAAAATTTTGTATATTTAAATACTGTTTTTTAGACAGTTATGAAAATCTTTAAATATATAGGCTCTGGTAATAAAGATTCTGCAAAGAGACGTAATACGAATGGTCGATGTAAGAGAAAAGAGATTATGGTCAAATACATCTATCTTTACAGTTGAATAATTTTAATAGGATCTAAAATGCAAGCCGTACTAGAATCTGCAAAAATTGCTGTTTTTCGTCCCCAAAGCTGTTTAAATGCCGCAAACGCCTTAGAATTTGAGCGAGACTTGACAGCAGCCTTGACGCAAAATGATATTTCTATCTTGGTTGTAGATTTGGCAGCAGTAGAATCTTTAGACAGCGCCGGTTTGATGGCTTTAGTTTCCGCGCTGAAGCTAGCTCAAAGTTTAGGACGGCGTTTTAGCCTTTGCGCTGTATCACCGGCAATAAAAATTATATTTGAATTAACGCAACTTGATGAAGTTTTTGAAATAATTGAAGGTACGGCACAGTTGCCAGCAGTCTGACAACATATAGCAATCATATATGATTTGATGCCTAGAAACCCGGTAACTCCTGCGAAACCGGGTTTCTAAAGTTTTAATTTATTTCAAGCGATGTTGACAAACCTAATCAATGCTAAGGTTGGAGGTGAGAGCTAGACTTAATCGTAAAATTATTGACCAAAATTATCACGCCAAATCGTCATTCAGCTGAAGTACGATCGGTGGTATAATCGCCTTAATGCCGAAAATCAAGGCTTAATTATTCGGTTTGTAAACCGCAGTTCTGTCAAAACTGACCAGCCTGTTACAAGGTCGAACGGGAAGTCCACGTTTCGTTAAATTGGTTGAAAATAGTGGGTGACTCATGGCTAAAAGCTTCAACCAGTGCTTCGACGTGGCTCAACAACCATATTTAATCTTGATTAGGGTGGGCTACACCCGAATTTACGCCTGTGGACAAGAAGGAGCCGACTCCCTTGGGTGAAACAGGAAGCAGACCCTTCAGGAGCAATCTTGATTGAATGGTAAGGCTTAGATAAGTTTAACCAAGTTTTGTGTAGCATCATAAGAATTTAAGTAGCTAGAAGATAGCACAGTGGCTGTTCCAGTTGAAAATTTAATTACATCGGATATTTTAAAGCCAGCTCGTTATCTCGGTAACGAACTGGGTGCAGTACATAAACCTTGGGATACGGCGACAACACGTTGGGTATTAACTTATCCAGAAGTATATGAAGTCGGCGCATCTAACTTAGGGCATATCATTCTCTATAACATTTTGAATGCCCAGCCGCGCTCGTTATGCGATCGCGCTTACCTACCAGCACCAGACCTGGCAGCTAAACTACGGGCAACGCATACACCGCTGTTTGCAGTAGAATCAAAGCGATCGCTAACTGAATTCGACATTCTTGGTTTTAGCCTCAGTTATGAACTGGGTGCAACCAATATCCTAGAAATGTTGGATTTGGCTGGGATTCCCCTCACATGGCTTGAAAGATTAGAGGGAAATTATCCTTTAATTTTCGCCGGGGGACAAACGGCAACATCGAATCCGGAACCTTACGCCGATTTCTTCGATTTTATTGCCCTGGGCGATGGCGAGGAATTACTACCAGAAATTAACTTGGTGTTGGCAGAAGGTAAAGCATCTGGCTTAAGCCGACAAGAGTTATTGCTAGACTTGGCGCAGATACCTGGCGTATACGTACCCCAATTTTACAATATGGCAGAGGATGGCTCAGTTCATCCTTCGCGCCCAGATGTGCCAAAACGAATTTTGCGAAGAGTAGCGACTCCCATACCCGCATATTCTACCGGGCTGGTTCCTTATATGGAAACAGTACACGATCGCCTAACAATTGAAATTCGGCGCGGTTGTACTCGCGGTTGTCGCTTTTGTCAACCCGGAATGCTTACCCGACCAGCACGGGATGTAGAACCAGAAAAAGTGGTAGAAGCAATAACCAAGGGAATGCGGGAAACTGGTTATAATGAGTTTTCTCTTTTATCCTTGAGTTGTTCCGATTATTTGTCCCTGCCAGCAGTAGGGATGGAAATCAAAAACCGTTTAAAAAATGAGAATATTTCTTTAACTCTACCAAGTCAACGAGTAGACAGATTTGATGAAAATATCGCCAACATCTTAGGTGGTACCCGCCAAGGTGGTCTAACCTTTGCCCCAGAAGCGGGAACCCAGCGAATGCGGGATATTGTAAATAAAGGTTTGACAAATGAAGAATTGCTGCGCGGTGTAAAAACAGCGAGCGAGCAAGGTTGGGATAAAATCAAGTTATACTTTATGATTGGCTTACCGGGTGAAACCGATGCCGATGTTATAGGCATAGCGGAAACAGTAAGCTGGCTAAAGCGAGAATGTTGGGCTAAGGGGAGAAAAACTTTAAATTTTAACTTGACAATTTCTAACTTTACCCCTAAGCCGCATACGCCGTTTCAATGGCATTCAGTTTCTACTGCTGAATTTAAGCGCAAGCAAAATTTACTACGCCAAGAATTTCGCCGAATGAAAGCAGTAAAGGTGAACTTCACCGATGTGCGAATTTCGGCAATGGAGGACTTTATTGGACGAGGCGATCGCACTTTATCCAAAGTAGTGCGTCGTGCTTGGGAATTGGGTGCAGGAATGGATTCCTGGTATGACAATGTAGAGCAAGCTTATCAAGCTTGGGGAATTGCGATCGCCCAAGTCGGTCTAAATTGGAAATACCGCCAAATCGAAAATGGCGAATGGAATTTGTTTGGGGACTCCTTGGAGGACAAGGAGGACAAGGGGGACTCCTTGGAGGACAAGGAGGACAAGGGAGAATCTGCTTCCTCATCTCCCTCATCTCCCCCCTCTCCCTTGTCTCCCTTGTCCCCCCCCTCCCCCCCTCTCCCCCTCCCCCACTCCCTCGACACCCCCCTACCTTGGGACCACATCGACACGGGAATTGACAAAAAGTGGCTGAAGGAAGATTTGCAACGCGCTTTGTCAGCAGCAACCGTCCCTGACTGTTCTTTTGATGGTTGTTCTCATTGTGGTGTTTGCGGCACCGATTTCGGACATAATATTGTAATAGCTCCACTGCAAATCCCGGAATTTGCTGGGGAGTTTGTTCCCAACACCACTAAGGCACAACGGCTGCGGGTTCGGTTTGGCAAGCAGGGTGATATGGCTTTAGTAAGTCACTTGGATTTACTTCGTTTGTTTGATAGAGCCTTGCGACGTGCGGGATTGCCGATTTCTTTTACTGGTGGTTTTCATCCGATGCCACGCATTTCTTTAGCAAATGCCTTGGCATTGGGAGCTAGCAGTAGTGGTGAAATTGTCGATTTTGAGTTAAATCAAGTAGTTGAAGTAGAGGCTTTCCGCCAACAGTTAGCTGATGCTTTACCCACAGACATACCAATATATAATGTGGAAGAACTAGATTTAAAAGCAAGTGCTGCTACCCAACTTTTGGAGGCTGCGGAGTATTTGATTACCGTGGCTGCATTGGAAGAGATGCCATCGGCCAAATGGCAAGAATCAATTGATACAATCAAAACAACAGATGAGATTTGGTACGAGCAAAAAACTAAGTCAGGCAAGACTCATGTGATAAATCTGCGCGATCGCCTATTCGATATAGAATTATTAGAAACTAAAACGCAACTCGCAGAATCTACAGGTATCCTGCGTTATGTGGGTAGCTGTCGGAATGATGGTACGCTGTTGCGTCCTGAACAAATCCTGTTTATGCTAGAACAAGTGGCGAATGTAGAATTTCAATTGCTGCACATCCACCGAAATCGACTAATTCTGGGAGTATAATCCCTATGAGGGCAACTTGCTAGTAGTTGTCCTCAAACAGTAGATCGTGGGAATTGATTTTTAGCAAGGTTGCGTTAGAATTAGATGAAGAGAATTTCTGGCGCTGCATTGAGCGATCTGGTTCACTACCCTGATAATCCGGGGGCGAAACCGAAGATAAAAGAAGTGCAACTTCTAGGATTTTATCCTAGACTTGCTGAGGCAGATTAAAGAACACACTCTTTTATAGCTATTCGCGGTCGAATCAGCAATCAATAACAGCCTTTGTCAGCAATGACTCTATGCTTTTTCAAACAATTGCTGAATGCCTAATCCCCAGGTGGTAATGGCGATGCATCAAAAATCAACCACGGACGGTTGATTTAATTGCTTACAACAATATGCATTCGTTCTGGAATAATCAGGCGTGTAAACGCAACTCCCTAGTCAATCGCTCTTTAACTTTGAGCCGAAATTCGCAATATTTATTATCAGCAGCGCATTTTTGGGCTGGCAGAGGCGAGAGGTATAACCCGACTCCAGAACTATTTGTGCTGCCAATTTTCGAGGAAATTGAATGCCAAAACAAATTATAATCGCGGAACAGCATCAGATTGCTGCGGTATTTTCCGAAGATCAAATACAAGAACTAGTAGTAGCCACCGGTCATCACCAAATAGGTGATATTTATTTAGGGGTCGTAGAAAATGTATTACCTGGGATAGATGCGGCTTTTGTTAATATAGGAGATCCAGAGCGAAACGGCTTTATTCATGTAACAGATTTAGGACCATTAAAGCTGAAGCGTACCGCAGCGGCAATTACAGAACTACTGACACCGCAGCAAAAAGTGTTAGTGCAAGTAATGAAAGAGCCAACAGGTACTAAAGGACCGAGGCTCACAGGTAATATCACCATGCCCGGACGGTATGTAGTGCTGATGCCTTATGGACGAGGCGTAAATTTATCCCGTCGGATTAAAAGTGAAAGCGAGCGCAACCGCTTGCGGGCACTGGCGATTTTGATTAAACCTGCCGGAATGGGTTTGTTAGTTCGCACCGAAGCCGAAGGCAAGCCAGAAGAAGCGATTATCGAAGATTTAGAAGTGCTGCAAAAGCAGTGGGAAGCAATTCAACAAGAAGCTCAATCTACCCGCGCACCAGCACTACTGAATCGAGACGATGATTTTATTCAGCGCGTGCTGCGAGATATGTATGGCGCGGATGTCAATCGGATTGTGGTAGATTCGAGTACTGGTTTGAAGCGAGTAAAGCAGTACTTGCAAAATTGGAGTGGTGGGCAGACACCACAAGGATTGTTGATTGACCATCACCGCGATCGCTCTGGAATATTAGAATACTTCCGGATTAATGCCGCAATTCGCGAAGCACTCAAACCAAGAGTAGATTTGCCTTCTGGAGGTTACATCATCATCGAGCCAACCGAAGCATTAACGGTGATAGATGTCAACTCAGGTTCATTTACGCGATCGGCAACAGCTAGAGAAACCGTTTTGTGGACGAACTGCGAAGCCGCAACCGAAATTGCTCGCCAGCTACGTCTGCGAAATGTTGCTGGGGTGATAGTCGTCGATTTTATCGATATGGAATCGCGCCGCGATCAATTGCAAGTCTTAGAACATTTTAACAAAGCTCTCAAAGCAGACAAAGCTCGTCCTCAAATTGCTCAACTAACCGAACTAGGCTTAGTAGAACTTACCCGCAAACGTCAAGGGCAAAACATCTACGAATTGTTTGGTCAAACTTGTCCTACCTGTGGCGGTTTAGGGCATATAATACATCTGCCGGGAGAAACTGAAAACAGATTACCAACACCAGCAGAATTACCAGAGCGTTTTGTATCTATGCCGCATAGAGAACCGCGTTTACCAGCAACCAGCATAACAGAACGACGGGAAAGCTATGAAGGATTTAATGAAGGATTAGATACTGACTCGGAATTGAATCCGATGAATCTAAATCATCCCAGCTATCAAGAGATAGGAGATAACAAGCGTGGTGGTGGTGTTCGCAGGCGTCGTCGAATTAGTATAAATGGAGGCAACGGCAAAGAAGAGCCACGAGTTATCGCCAATCCGCTGTCTTTTGTCAACGACCCAGACTTAGAAATTGATAGCGAACCGGAACCACCAGGAACTCCAGAAATATCCTTACCCAGTATTAACAAAGCTCCTTGGACTGATAGAACAGAGCGGATAAAAATTACTAAGGCAGAGCCAGTTAAACCAGTGGTAGAACCACCGGAAATTGTTTCTGTAGAAATGACACCACAAGAGCAGGATGTTTTCGCTTTAATGGGAATTTCTCCTTTGGTGCGCTTGAATCGGGAAGTCAAAAATCCCAAGTCTGTGATTATTAACGTCACTCCACCAGGACAAACTCCAACTACACCGCCTGAATTTACCTCAGAAGTCAGCACTCCCGAAAGAGTAAGTACTTCCGAATCAACTGCTCCGGAAAGAGTAAATATTCCCGAAAGAGTAAATATTGGACTAACTCCAATTAAGAAGGTTGAGCCAAAAGTAGAACCACAACCACAACCAGAACCACAACCACAACCGGAATTGTTTACTGAGAATGTAACTCAACCATCGGGTTTTGCCGCGATTGTCGATGAAACTGAAGCTAACAGCCCCCCTGTTGACAAACGTCGTCGTCGCCGTCGGGGTTCTATGGATCTTGATGCCTAAAAGTTAAGTTTTGTAATGGTACAGAAAAAGCAAGCTGTCGTTTCTTTAGGATCAAAAACATCTCCCGGAGAATCGATTTGGCTGGAATTGTCTGGCTATTCAGATATTCAACAAGGGTTGATTGCAGGTGTAGATGAAGTGGGGCGGGGTGCGCTATTTGGTCCTGTAGTTGCGGCAGCAGTTATCCTACCAGAAAGCGCAATACCCGTTCTGATGGCGGCTAAAATTAAAGATAGTAAAAAGCTGTCTAGTTCTCGAAGAATTCAGTTAGCGCAGCAAATTTGTGCATTGGCGATAGACTGGAAAATCGGTTTTGCTTCAACTGCCGAAATTGACTCTATAAACATTTTGCAGGCAACACTTTTAGCAATGAAGCGTTCCGTGCTGAAGCTGAAGGTACAGCCTGCACTTTGCTTAATTGATGGCAATCAATTGGTGAAAGGCTTGTTAATGCCGCAACAAACAATAGTCAAAGGTGACGAGCGATCGCTTACCATTGCCTCTGCTAGTATTGTTGCGAAAGTGTGGCGTGACGATTTGGTGATGCGTCTGGCATCAAAATACCCTATGTATGACCTAGAACAAAACAAAGGTTATGGTAGCCAGCGACATCTAACCGCGCTGCAACACTACGGTGCTTCCCCGCTGCATCGTCGCTCATTTCGTCCTTGCCAAATTCAGCTTTGAGTAAAGAGTTAATTGTTGGTTGTTAGTTGACCAAATAATTATTAATTCATAATTCATAATTCATAATTACTTCGTGTCAAAGCCCCCACCGATTGTAATTATGAATTATGTTGACGATCAAAAGTCAACTAGCAACAATTACTCTGTACCGAGGATAGGTAATTTAGTACTGTTATCATCAACTTCTATTTCCTTAGTTTGCGATATTACCCAACGACGATAATCTGCCAATAGTTGATGTAACAATCTTTGCTTAACTGTCATCAAAACACTTTTTAGCAAACCATTGCCGGTAGTTTCTAAAATCGATGTTGGCATGAAGGAAAATGGCGGTGGTAACTCAACCTGCACCTCTAAATCAGCTTTTCCTTTTAAGAGAGTGTCAGCCGATCGCTCGTGGGGAGATAAATACCCTTTTAAATTTAGAGCAAAACGTTGGTTAATATATTCAACACCAAGAATTTCACAACCCACCGATCGCAAACAAATAGTTCCATTTGATTCTGCCCAAACTCTCATGTCTACAGTTGGCTGAATACTGAGTGTCATAAAAGTCAGCGGACGCATTTTTAAGCGAAATACTTCTTCCGAAAGTTGCTGAATGCGAGTGGGGTCAACTAAAGCATTAACTAGGCGTTGCGGTTGACGCAAGTAATGCTGAATGGGAATCGGCTGCTCTGGAACAGCGATTTCAACCGATAAAGAGGCAGTAAACCTGGTAGCCATGAGCAAACGAAATTGCGTATAGTAAAATAATTTTAAATTTTTTTGCCAATAAATTACTAATTATAAAGTTACTTGATGAACTTTTAACTCCTTAATACTGTTAACTTTACGTGCAATTGCGTAGCAAAATGTTATTTTAGTATATCCTTCAGTGTTGTCTCTCAACATCTAACCTCAGTTATAGTTATCGATTTTTTCGCCAAATACTGAGCTTTATTCATACAAAGAATTTAAATTTTATTTTCAACCACCTACGAAGCCAAATCGAAAATCTGCTGTGCGGTCAAGTTGAATTGGGGGAAGGTCGGGGAAACAATTAAAGTGTTTCCTGTAAATGAAGTCATCTGATATTCTCCATCAACCAAGTTACAAACAAAAATTGTCGGTTGCTTGGGGTTGCCGATAAACTTTCTTGCCCCCAGTGCTGCATAATCGATAATCCAATATTCCTGGATGCCCATTTCTTCATAATCCCGAAGTTTATCGTAGTAATCGTCACGCCAATTAGTTGAAACAACCTCGACGATTAATTTGACCGAATCAGGATTTTGGATAATCGATTCGCTTTCCCACCGGGGTTCTGCCCCAAGAACTTCTTTGTTCAAAACGATGATATCCGGCTCATAACCTGATTTTTCCCGTTTGGGTTTGGCGATCGCTTCTCTGGGAATAGTCCAGATGCCGCCAGAGCCACTCTGCCTGATAATTATCAATAGTTGCTCGATAAGGGAACCTGTTAGATTTGAATGTTTTCCCTTTGGCTTGGGCATTTCGATAATTACTCCGTCGTGCAGTTCGTACCGGTTGAATGAATTTTCGGGATACCAACTTATAAATTCATCGAAGCTGTATAGTTTGGGTTCGACTTGGGCTTGAGTCATAAATCATTTTTGGATTATTTTCAGCTTTTTGCGATCCGATAGTTTCAGCCGCTCTTGTTATCTGTTATGAATATAAACGGTAATTAAAGGCTAAAAACGATGAATCAATCGATTGCACATTTAGGACCTCCTGGCACTTACGCAGAACAAGCGGCTGTTTTTTATCTCAACTGGCTGGCGAAAAACAAGGGAATTGAAGCTAACTTGTGTCCTTATCCCAGCATTGCCCAGTCACTCCAAGCTGTTGCTCAAAGTAATGCACAGTTGGCTGTTGTGCCTGTGGAAAATTCTATAGAAGGAAGCGTGACAATGACGCTGGATTGGCTATGGCAACTGGAAACTTTGCGAATTCAGATGGCGTTGGTAATGCCGATCGCTCATGCGTTAATTTCCGGCGCTAGTAGCTTAGATAACATTAAAACAGTTTCTTCTCATCCGCAAGCTTTAGCGCAATGTCAGCGATGGTTGGAAAAATATCTGCCTAGCGTGCAGCTGATTCCCACTAATTCTACAACCGAGCCGCTACAACGCTTAGAACACGACAAAACGGCAGCAGTGATTTCATCTAGTAGGGCGGCGCAATTGTACAACTTGCCAATACTAGCTAGGGGAATTAACGACTATCCAGAAAACTGTACTCGCTTTTTGGTGGTAAGTCAAACTGAAGTAGACACAGCTTATCGAATAGCTTCAGCAAGTGCTAGTCATACTTCTTTGGCTTTCAGTATGCCTGCAAATACACCGGGTTCTTTGGTTAAACCGTTACAAATATTTGCCGAACTTGATATTAACCTTAGCAAAATTCAGTCTCGCCCGACAAAGCGATCGCTCGGAGAATACTTGTTTTTTATTGATTTAGAAGCAGATTCCACCGAGCAAAAAATGCAATCTGCTTTGGCTGAATTAAGCACTCACACAGAAGTATTAAAAATTTTTGGTAGTTACAATGTTCTACCAGCCAACGCTCTATAAGTTAACAGTCTAAAGTCTAAAGATACTTTAACTGTTGACTGTTGACTATTAACTCATTATTTATCATTAAAGGTGTCTTTGAGAACAGTCCGAGCTGCCAAATGATTGCGAGTAGAAGTCAAAATTTCTGCTTCGCGTTCTAAGCGAGCTGCGGTGTCTTGCATTTCTAACAATAACTGTTGCTCTGGGGCTACACCATAAAGGTTACTCGCTACCCAGTAAGATAATTCTATCGGCAAGTCTGGCAAATCTTCTGGTAGTTCGATATTTTGTTCGGTCAACTTAGATGATAGACGCACAACATCTCGCAGCAGTTGTTCTACATCTGTTGCTAAAGGTCGTAAATCTTTGCTTGGTGGGTGGTCTTCAATCCACTCAACTAAACCAACACGATATGGCTTTTCTCTGACATATTCTAGGACGCGAAATCTTTGTTGTCCTAAAGTTAGCATCTTCATGCGGTCATCTGGCAGGCGTTGGTAATGAATAATTTCCGCACAGCAGCCAACGTTGGAAATTGTGCCTTTTGCTTGATCGTACATCAAAACACCAAACCTGCGATCGCTCTCCAGAATCGTGTTCATCATGATTCTGTAGCGAAATTCAAAAATATGTAGTGGTAATGGTCTGGTAGGAAATAGAACTACTTCGGGTAACGGGAACAGAGGTAGTTCGCGAACCGCAATTTTAGAAGAAGATGCCATTGTTGCCTTGGTATAAATTTAATCTTTAAAAGATATTATTTTTTGCTTTTCCCGTTTATTGCTTACATTCTACCATTTGTTTTCCGGCTAAATAAAAAGCCCTGAGACATATTTCTTCAGGGCTTTGTAAATATTCATACTAAGGATGTTGGGCAATGGGCAATGGGCAATGGGCAATGGGCAATGGGAGATTTTTTCCATGCCCTATGCCCCATGCCCTATGCCCCATGCCCCACTATCCATTTACAATTTCACTTCAATATCCACACCAGATGGCAAATCAAGTTTCATCAAAGCATCAATAGTTTTAGAAGAAGGCTGATAGATGTCAATAATGCGGCGATGGGTGCGAGTTTCAAAGTGTTCTCGTGAGTCTTTATCGACGTGAGGCGATCGCAGTACGCAATAAATTCTGCGTTTTGTTGGTAAAGGAATCGGTCCTATGGCTGTAGCGTTAGTCCGGTTAGCTGTGTCTACAATCTTCTCGCAAGATGTATCCAGTAAGCGGCGGTCAAAAGCCTGTAAGCGAATTCTAATTTTCTGCTGTTGTAGAGTTGCCATCTTTAATTGTCCAGGTTCTGATTAATTAGGGGACTGGGGAGTGGGGAGTAGGGAGTAGTGAGTGGTAATTTCTTTTTTTACCCTATTCCCTACTGCCTATTCCCCACTCCCTAAATTTGAGGTCAGAGAAAGGAGCAGAGAGGCATTATACCATCTCTGCTCCATATTTTGATTAAATTACAGAAGTGTTACTTCAGGATTTTGGATACGACACCCGCACCGATGGTGCGACCACCTTCACGAATAGCGAAGCGCATACCTTGTTCAATAGCGATCGGGTTGATTAATTCCACACTCATTTTAATCCGGTCTCCAGGCATCACCATTTCTGCCTCTTTGCCATCATCGGAAGTGAATGCTGTAATCGTGCCTGTTACGTCTGTTGTCCGCACATAAAACTGAGGACGATAGCCAGAGAAAAATGGAGTCTTGCGACCACCTTCTTTTTCTGTCAGCACGTACACTTCACCTTCAAATTGGGTGTGGGGAGTAATCGAACCGGGTTTTGCTAGCACCATACCGCGTTCAATATCAGTTTTCTGAATACCGCGCAATAGTACACCGGCGTTATCCCCAGCCATACCCTGGTCAAGACTCTTCTTGAACATCTCAATACCAGTTACGGTAGTGGCGCGAGTGTTTCTGATACCCACTAGTTCAACGTTATCGCCTACTTTGACTATACCCCGCTCAATCCGACCTGTGGCAACAGTACCACGACCTGTGATGGAGAATACGTCTTCAATCGCCATTAAGAAAGGCTTATCGACATCTCGCTCAGGAGTGGGGATAAACGAATCTACAGAGTCCATCAACTCATAGATTTTATCTACCCACTCATTTTCACCGCGTTGGGTCTTAGGATTCTTGGTCATAGCTTCCAGAGCTTGCAGACCAGAACCTTTGATAATGGGGATGTCGTCACCAGGGAAATCGTAGCTAGAAAGCAATTCTCTCAGTTCTAGTTCTACTAGTTCCAATAGTTCTGGGTCATCCATCAAGTCTTCTTTGTTCAAGAAGACAACCAAGCTGGGTACACCCACCTGCTTTGCTAACAAAATGTGTTCGCGAGTTTGGGGCATGGGACCATCGGTAGCAGCTACTACAAGGATGCCTCCATCCATTTGTGCTGCACCGGTGATCATGTTCTTCACATAGTCAGCGTGTCCGGGACAGTCTACGTGAGCATAGTGACGATTTTCGGTTTCGTACTCAACGTGAGCGGTATTAATTGTAATACCCCGTGCCTTTTCTTCGGGTGCGTTATCGATTTGATCGTAACCCTTAGCCACAGCTTGACCCAAAGCAGCTAAGGTCATCGTGATAGCTGCTGTTAAAGTAGTTTTACCGTGGTCAACGTGCCCAACAGTACCGATATTTATGTGGGGTTTATTCCTTTCAAACTTTGCGCGTGCCATTAATCCTCGTTTCCTTTATCTAATTAAGCGTTCCCTTTGCTTTTAGCAATGATTGCCTCTGCCACGTTACGAGGCACTTCGTCGTAGTTGCTAAACTCCATTGAGAAGATGCCCCGACCTTGGGTTTTAGACCGGATGTCAGTAGCGTAGCCAAACATTTCTGCCAATGGTACTTTAGCAGTTACTTTGGCAATTCCCTGCTCAGATCCCATCCCCTCAATTTGCCCACGACGGGAATTGAGGTCGCCCATAACATCTCCAAGGAAGTTTTCGGGAACTTCTACCTCAACTTTCATCATAGGCTCTAACAGGACAGGTGAGGCTTTCATGACAGCCTCTTTCATCGCCATTGAGCCAGCGATTTTGAAAGCCATTTCCGACGAGTCTACATCGTGGTAAGAACCATCAACCAACGTTGCTTTGACATCAATTAATGGATATCCAGCGAGAACACCGCTTTCACAGCTTTCTTTCATTCCTTGTTCGGCAGGTCCGATGTACTCTTTCGGTACGATACCACCGACAATCTTGGAAACAAATTCAAAGCCAGTTCCTGGTTCTCCGGGTTCTAAATTGATGACAACATGACCGTATTGACCTTTACCACCACTCTGACGGATAAATTTGCCTTCTACTCTGTTGACACCTTTACGAATGGTTTCGCGGTAAGCTACTTGTGGCGCACCAACATTCGCTTCTACCTTAAATTCTCGCAACATGCGGTCTACAAGAATTTCTAGGTGTAACTCTCCCATCCCTGCAATCACGGTTTGGTTTGTTTCTTGGTCAACACTGACACGGAAGGTGGGGTCTTCTTCCGAAAGTGATTGCAACGCCTTGGATAATTTATCCATGTCGTTCTTGGTTTTGGGTTCAACCGCTACCGAGATGACAGGTTCAGGAATAAACAGCGATTCCAGAATAACTGGTGAGCCGTCATCACAAAGGGTGTCACCTGTCAAGGTATCTTTTAATCCCAACGCGGCTCCTAAATCACCTGCACGCAGTTCCTCGACATCTTGCCGCTCATCTGCTTTCAAAACCACCAAACGGGAAATCCGCTCTTTTTTATTCTTGGTGGCGTTGAGGACGTAGCTACCCTTTTTGAGAACCCCAGAATAAACACGGACAAAGGTAAGGCGACCGTAAGGGTCAGCCATAATTTTGAATGCCAAAGCCGATAGAGGTTCGTTGTCATCAGCGCGACGCTCAACGGTATCACCATTCAGCAGCGTGCCTTGAATTGGCGGTACTTCAGTTGGTGCTGGCAGGTAATCTACAACTGCATCTAACATCAATTGCACGCCTTTATTTTTAAAGGCGGAACCGCATAGTACTGGGACAATCGTACCTGCAATGGTGCCTTTACGCAGAGCAGTACTGATTTCTTCTGTTGTTAGTTCTTCGCCCTCGAAGTACTTGGTCATCAGATCGTCATCGGTTTCTGACACTGCTTCTACTAACTTGACGCGGTATTCTTCCGCTTTTTCTTGCATGTCGGCGGGGATATCCGTTTCTTGGATATCTGTTCCCTGGTCATTGTTGTAGATGTATGCACGCATCTGCACTAAGTCAACAATGCCTTTGAAGTCGTTTTCGGCACCGATGGGCAGCTGAATGGCGATCGCATTTGCCCGCAGGCGATCGCGCATCTGATCGTGAACTCGATAAAAGTTCGCCCCTGTGCGATCCATTTTGTTAATAAAGGCGATCCGAGGCACTTTGTAACGGTCTGCTTGCCGCCACACTGTCTCTGACTGCGGTTGCACGCCGCCCACTGAACAAAATACTGCAATTACACCATCCAACACCCGCATCGAACGTTCAACTTCAATCGTGAAGTCAACGTGACCCGGTGTATCGATAATGTTAATTTGATGATCTTTCCAACTGGTTGTAATCGCAGCGGCAGTGATGGTAATTCCCCGCTCCCGCTCTTGTTCCATCCAGTCTGTTACGGCTGTTCCCTCGTGGACTTCACCGATTTTGTGAATAATGCCAGAGTAAAATAATATTCTCTCTGTTGTTGTTGTCTTGCCCGCATCTATATGCGCCGCAATCCCAATGTTGCGTACTTTCTCTAGTGGGATCGTACGTGCCACAGCTGCCTCCTAAGTTTTCGCCTCATGATATCTTGTATATTACACTTTGTTAAGTTTGTATACTTTTACGGAAAACCGCCTTTTTTTATAGAAATCCACGATATACCGCTTTTTTACTAGCGATATATCGGTTCTCTACGTAGTTTAGGCATCCTGTTATGTAACACAGGTAAGAATGCCAGTTAGTAACGATAGTGAGCAAAAGCTTTGTTAGCTTCAGCCATCCGGTGCGTTTCTTCGCGTTTGCGAATGGCGTTTCCGGTTTCGTTGGCAGCATCCATTAATTCATTTGCCAGTCTGCTTGCCATTGTGCGTCCGGGTCTAGCCCTTGAAAACTGCACCAGCCAGCGCAATGCTAGGGTGGTACCGCGATCATTACGTACTTCCATCGGTACTTGATAGGTTGCTCCACCAACCCGACGAGCTTTTACTTCTACTAAAGGCGTTGCATTTCGCACTGCTCTTTCAAAGGTTTCTAAGGCATTCGCTCCAGTGCGTTCCTCAATTGTTTTTAAAGCATCATAAACAATCCGGGCGGCAAGTGATTTCTTGCCATGACGCATTATCCGCCGAATTATCATGCTAACAAGACGACTGTTATACACGGAGTCAGACGGAACTGGGCGCTTTTTAATAACACCACGACGAGACATACTTTACCCTTACTTCGGATTTGCGAACCAGATTATATGCGTTACATGCGATCGCTGCGACGCTCTCTCAACTTAACTTGTTGCCCAAAACTTGACACAACAAGGCGACAATATTATATACCTTAATATCAAACAAAATTAAAATGCTGCTGTCGCTCTTCAGCATTCTAAAAAATCCTGCACGCACCGGGTGTAGGTGGAAGCTTTACCAATTTAACTTGATTTCACCTAAACTAGCTACCATCTCTGATGGCTGCCGTTTCTGAGCAAGCCTCCGGCAAACAAGCATACCCTTGGGGAAGCTGCTTTACGTCTACACTAACGTTAACCGTTTTTTGGCGCTATACACAAAGCTGAAGCAATTAATCGCTATTTAATGCGATTAATTAACTATCATTCTATTTTTTCGCTTCTTTCGGACGCTTGGTTCCGTATTTGGAACGACCTTGCTTGCGGTCTTTGACTCCGGCTGTATCTAAGGTGCCACGAATTATGTGGTATCTCACGCCTGGTAAGTCCTTGACCCGACCGCCACGAATCATCACAACGGAATGCTCTTGCAGGTTGTGACCAATTCCGGGAATGTAAGCTGTGACTTCAAATCCCGAAGTCAGTCGTACCCGTGCTACTTTACGTAGAGCTGAGTTCGGTTTTTTCGGTGTAGTTGTGTATACTCTTGTACAAACGCCTCGACGTTGAGGGCATTGCTTCAGAGCTGGGGACTTGGTTTTCTGACGCGCTTTTTCGCGTTCAGTTCGGATGAGCTGCTGTATGGTTGGCATGAGTTACAGCGCGTGAAGCTGCTTTAAGGTCTAAGTTTTCAACAAATCCTTATTATATCGTTTTCTGGGGGTTTTGTGTCAAATATTTGTTGGTTGTAGGGCATGGGGCATGGGGCATTGGGTAGGCAGTGCCGTGCGGAGGTTCCCTCCGTTGAGGCACCTGCCGTCATTGGTAATGGGTAATCGGTAATGGGTAATGGGAATCGGATAAATTTTTCCTTGTCTTTTTGTCTTTTTGTCCCCTTGTCCCCATGCCCTATGCCCTATGCCCCACTATCCACTATCTACTGACTGATAGAGAAAGAATTGCCGCAGCCACAGGTAGCGATCGCTCTTTGATTATGAAAGCGAAAACCACCGCCCATAAGATCCTCTGAATAATCGAGTATTAAACCATTGATATAATCTAAGCTGGCAGGGTCTATGAGTATTCGGATGCCGTGAGAATCAAAGAGGCGATCGTCATCTTTCACCGCATCATCAAAAGAAATATCATAAAACCACCCCGAACAACCACCGGGTTTGACTGCCAAGCGAACGAAAATATTTGACAGCAGCTGCTTTGATTTTAATCGCCCAATTTCGCTGACGGCTGCTTGACTCAGTTCAATCATAAAATTTACGTTCTTAAGTTGAAAACCCCATCTTCATATTACAGATGGGGTTAGTATTTAAGGCTGCTTTGCAAACCTTTGATATTTTCAATCGCGATTGACACGCCCAGTTAGCAAAGACGTTTTTTACTCACCAAAATCCGCTATGAACGCCGACACTTACGCACAGCCGCGTCCAGGCTTCCAAGCCGATCGGGGCGACCTGCGAGATATGATAGAAACACAAAGGCGAATTATCTACTTTTGACAGCGGTCTTTGAGTTTTCATCATTAGTACGGGCGTAGTCATCTTGGTAGCGCACAATATCATCTTCGCCTAAGTATTCTCCATTTTGGACTTCAATCAACACCAAAGGAATGACACCAGGATTTTCTAGACGGTGAGTTGTACATTGAGGTACGTAGGTTGACTGATTATTGCTTAGTACCACTTCGCGATCGCCACAAACTACCTTAGCTGTACCAGAAACGACAATCCAGTGTTCGCTGCGGTGATGGTGCATTTGCAAGCTAAGGCGGTGTCCCGGCTTAACTTCGATGCGCTTGATTTTGTATCCGCGCCCTTCTTCCAAAACCGTGAAAGAACCCCAAGGACGCAACTCGGTTGCAGCAACGCCTCTAGGAGTGCCGGCTGGAGGTATGGGCAGTGTGTTGATTTGTGTTGTTTCAGAAAATTGAGCCATAAGTTACCTCATTAGGAGACATGACAAATTGCTTGTACTCTTTACCATTGATGAAAAAATATGGCGCAATGTAGCAACCGTGAAAATAAGCAATTCAGTTCACCTTTGCCAAACATAGCAGAACCACATTAAATGGTGTAATCGGTAACTACTGAAATTTCTGTATCTACACCAAGTCTTCATTAAGTAAGAGCAAAGCTTTGACTAACCTTTAAGAAAGGGAGTGGGGGAGTGGGGGAGTGGGGGAGTGGGGGAATGAGGGGCAGGGGGCAGGGGGCAGGGAGACAAGGGGAGCCAGCGCCGTGCGGAGGTCACGAACGTTGAGGCGCCTGGCACAGGACAAGGGGAGCCAGCGCCGTGCGGAGGTCACGAACGTTGAGGCGTCTGGCACAGGACAAGGGGGAAATTCCTCTTCCTTGTCTCCCTTGTCTCCCTTGTCTCCTTGTCTCCTTGTCTCCCCCTCCCCCCCTCTCCCCCTCTCCCTCATCGGGGTTGGAGAAAAATACCGATTCCGTTGTGGACGCGGGCGGCGGTGTTGGGGGAACGGTCGAGTAGTTGTCCTCCTAAGTACAGGCTGGTAGAACTACCGCCGTCTAAATTAAGGGCGTTCACACACCCCATACGCTGCATCAATTGGGCGTGTTCTGTCAAGGTGGGACCTGCACCACCTGCGCGATTATGAACGGCAGCAATCATTACTGTGCCTGTTGCTGTTGTACAGATGGCGCTGCGAATCGCTTTTTCGGCAATAAAGGCATCGCTGAATTTTTCGGCTTTGGCATCAAGGACAATTTGATTATTTTGTACTAATAGCGGTCCTGCGCCAATAATGTTGGGGTAACGGCTAAAATCAACGGGAGTGGTGGTGCTGGAAATGCGTAAGCTAGTGCCAATGGGCAATAGATTCGCATTATTGACGGCGTTACCGCGCAAGACTAGCAGGTAGCCATTTTGAGGAATATTGACAGGGATGCTAGCGTCACCAGCTTTGCCGCCTAAGAATTGATTGGTAACTTGGTTATTTTGGACGACGAGAATGATTTCGTTGTCGGTAAGGAAGGTGTAGGTTCCCCATGCGGGGGTGTAACGGGCGATACCGCTTTGAACGTAACCACTGTTGACAAATGAAATCGGTAGCTGCTGGTTATTGGAGGTGGTTAAGGTTTCTGCTAAGGTGAGACGACCAAAGTAAAATTGTCCGGAGTCATTCCAAGCGATCGCTCCTCGGTTGAGTATTGGACTAGATAACCATTGATTATCCCGACGAATCGCACCTAAAGGTAAGCGATTATTGCGGTTAAAATAACCACCATTAATTCCAGCTACGGCTAAGTATTGTTGCGCTGTTTGAATTAAAGGGGCAGTCCCTGTAAGAGTATTGAGGTTGGTTATTATTGGTTTCAGCTTTAATCCCACGGTGCGGGGATTAACTTCTAACCAAACAACCGGAAATCGTTCTGTGCCTAAATTGACAATCTGCTGTCGCCAGCGCAACCCCTGCGCCCAGGTAATATCTTTTTCTATTAATGCATCGGGGCGAATATCAACAATCAGGCGATCGGGGTTTGGTATAGTACTTATCCGGGGCGCTAGACCAAAGGGGACACTCAAATGAATTATCGTTTGGTTGTTGACCACTTCCACTTGTTGAATAAGTGGTTCTGGAATCGGTTCCGGGGTTGTTTCCGGAATTGGTGCTGGTATTATTACTGGTGGTAATTGTTTGAGAAAATTTGGCAGTTGTAATGGTGCTGGTGCTGGTGCAGGAGGAGTATAGCGTTGCAGCAAAACCGGATCGGCGATGCCATCTAAGGTAAGTATCCACTCTCTATTTGGCGGTGCGGAGGTTTTGGGGGTGACTGTATCCGGGTCGGGTGGCAGCGCTTTTTTAATTGGTAACTCTTGTCTAATTTGCCAAGCAGTAGGGCGATCTAAATTTACAACGATGCGAGCCTGTTGAAGAGAAGCAACGCCAACAGTTGAAGATTGTGGACTTTGACTAATATCTGTTACTTTTGCGACTGGGGTGGAAATCACCAATGTGTTGCCATTAACTTGCATCTGCCATTGAGATGTTTTTGCAAAATTAGTGATATCTAAATACCGATATCCTCCTGCCAAGACGCTGCTTAAAACCACTGGCTTTGTCTGAAGCGAAAACCACTGTACTGGCTGTTTGCTGGGATTGTTGCTGTTTAAAAAATCTACTCCAACTAATTGCCTGAGTGCCCCATCACTTAGATAAGTGCTAAATGAGCCTGATTTAGAACGTTTTTGTAACCAAATACCTGGTAAGGTACGACCATTGAGGAAAATTTGATTACCATAAGAGATCACCCCTGTCAAAGGAGGTTGAGGTAACTGTTGAGTCAAAATCGGTGCTAATTTTACTTCTACCGGAGACTGCTGGGCAAGAGTGGGAAAGGTAGCAGATAAGCACAGTACTGTTGAAATTATTGGCGAGACAAAAGTTGAAAAAAATTTTCTATTGCCCTTATTAGCAATAGCTTTACGGTCTTCTTCTCGGCAAAAATTGAGCATTTTCACCATAACTTACTAGGTAATTTGGAAAACTATTACGGACAAGATGAATTAACTAATGTTTCTTAATATCAAAAAATCCTGACATCAAGTTTGAACTACAACGTGATAATCTATATCTTGGAGTGTTGTATTTTATAAAATTCAACGAGTAGTTTACCTACCAAAACCACTGCAATTTCCGTGTGTTGACTAACACTTTAAGCCAACCAGACGATAGCGGTAGTCTTGGTGATTAAAGTTGAATTTAAGTCTTCCATCCTTACGGATGGTTGCAACTTAAGCGAGGTAGTGGTGGTAGTAACACAGGTGGCAATGGGTAGAAACGCAAAATTTCCATAACAACAAAGATTTAGGAATTGTCAAATGGGCATATAGTGTAATACGCTGCTAAATATTGTTAAATATAAAGAATTTCAGCTTTAAAAACAGTGAAGCTTTAAAAACCCGTTTTGTTCCAGGTCGGTCGATAAAGACTATACCAAAAAAGTAACTTTGATTTAAAAACAGCTAATTGAGGAAATACATAGCTTCACGATATAAATAAAAGACTGTTGATTCTCCAGAAAATAAACACAAAAAAAATAACGCGATTAGTTTAACACGGGTGAACCAAAAAATAAACCTGAAGTTAGATTTTTTTTTCCTAATTTTAGGTAATTCTCTATTTTTGCATTTTTCAATGTGAGAAATTTTTTTTCACAGTAGTGGCAAAATTCATAACTCAAGTTATCAGCAATAAAATATGAATAATCAACCCATGAATCAAGACCAACAAATGACATTTTCGGATACGTCTTCAAGGTGTAACTACCAGGGTCCTCGATGGTTAGTAGAAGAACGAGATGCTTGTGGTGTGGGCTTTATCGCCCATCGCCTAAACCAAGGTAGCCATGAACTTGTAAGTATTGCCTTAGCTGCTTTGACTTGTTTAGAACACCGGGGTGGTTGTAGTGCAGACCAAGATTCCGGTGATGGTGCGGGAATATTGACAGCGATTCCTTGGGAGTTGTTCCAAGCTGAGTTTGCCACAAAAGGTGTGGAACTGACTTCTACCAAAAATATTGCTGTAGGAATGATATTTCTACCGCAAGATATAGAAACAGCGCTTTCATGTAAGACAATAATTGAGGAAGTAGCTGAGTCAGAAAAATTGACTGTACTGGGCTGGCGAGTAGTGCCGGTGCAATCTAATTTATTGGGGATACAAGCAAGAGAAAATCAACCCCAAATTGAACAAGTTTTGCTAGCTTCCGATAAAAGTGGCGATGAATTGGAACGACAATTATATATTGCTCGTCGTCTGATTTTCAAAGCTGTAAAACACATTTGGGAAGATTTATACATCTGCTCTTTGTCGAGTCGGACAATTGTCTACAAAGGCATGGTGCGTTCTGCTGTATTGGGAGACTTTTATCTCGATTTAAAAAATCCGGCTTATAAAAGTGCATGGGCTGTATATCACCGCCGCTTTAGTACCAACACTATGCCCAAATGGCCCTTAGCGCAACCAATGCGGCTTTTGGGTCACAACGGTGAAATTAATACGCTATTGGGTAACATCAATTGGATGATGGCACGAGAAGCATGTCTGAATCATCCAGTATGGGAGAATCGCTTAGAAGAACTCAAGCCTTTTGTTCACATCGATAACAGTGACTCAGCTACTTTAGATAACGTAGTTGAGTTATTGGTGCAGTCTGGACGCAGCCCACTGGAAGCGTTGATGATTATGGTTCCAGAGGCTTACCGCAATCAACCTGATTTAAGTAATTTCCCAGAAATTGTCGATTTTTACGAATACTACAGCGGTCTGCAAGAAGCTTGGGATGGTCCAGCACTTTTGGTATTTGGCGATGGTCGGAAAGTCGGTGCAACACTTGACCGCAATGGCTTAAGACCGGCTCGTTATTGTATCACCAAAGATGACTATATCATTGTCGCTTCTGAAGCTGGGGTAGTGGACTTACCAGAAGCCGATATTGTCGAAAAAGGCAGACTCGGACCTGGGCAAATGATTGCCGTGGATTTAGAAAGCCATGAGGTGCTGAAAAATTGGGAAATTAAACAGCGCATCGCCAAACAGCAGCCATATGGAGAATGGTTGCAAAAGTACCGTCAAGATATGAAGTCATTAGTCGGTGAATCGTCTGTTAATGGTAATGGCAACGGACATCATGCAGTCAACGGTAACGGACATTCTACAACCAATGATATAGAGAGTATGAGCGGGGTTTCGCCATCCCGATTGCAACATCAAATTGCTTTTGGCTACACCACAGAAGATGTGGAAATGGTAATTCAGCCAATGGCGATGGATGGGAAAGAAGCGACTTTCTGTATGGGGGATGATATACCTCTAGCGGTACTGTCTGAAAAACCCCATTTGCTGTATGACTATTTCAAACAGCGCTTTGCTCAAGTGACAAACCCGGCAATTGACCCTTTGCGGGAAAGCTTGGTGATGTCGTTGAAAGTAGAATTGGGTGAAAGGGGTAATTTATTAGATCCGAAGCCGGAATATGCTAAAAGGCTGAAGCTAGAATCGCCCGTGTTGAATACAGCAGAGTTGTCAGCAATCAAGCTGTCGGGATTTGCTACCGCTGAGTTGTCAACGCTGTTTGAAATAGCCGCAGGTCCAGATGGGCTGAAAGCAGCTGTCGAGGCTTTACAAGCACAAGCTGTGGAATCGGTGCGAGCTGGTGCGAATATTTTAATTCTGAGTGACAAGGTAAGTGACGGCATCGGTACAGAATACACCTATATTCCGCCTTTGTTGGCGGTGGGTGCGGTACACCATCACTTAATTCGTGAAGGGTTGCGAATGAAAGCATCCTTGGTGGTGAATACGGCTCAGTGTTGGAGTACACATCATTTTGCGTGTCTAATTGGCTACGGTGCTGGTGCGGTTTGTCCTTATCTGGCTTTGGATACTGTACGCGATTGGTGGTTAGAACCGAAGACGCAAAAGGCTATGGAACGTGGTACAATTACCACTTTCACTTTAGAGCAAGCTTTTGGTAACTATCGCAAAGCGGTGGAAGCAGGTTTGTTGAAAATTCTCTCGAAGATGGGAATTTCTCTGCTATCTAGTTATCAAGCAGCGCAAATCTTTGAGGCGATCGGCATCGGTCAAGATTTATTAGAGTTGGGATTTTATGGTACTACTTCCCGCGTGGGTGGTTTGAGTATCAGCGAACTCGCTACTGAGGTGCTTTCGTTCCACTGTAAGGCTTTTCCGGAACTGACAACTAAGAAGTTAGAAAACTTAGGTTTTGTCAATTACCGTCGTGGTGGCGAGTATCACATGAACAGTCCGGAATTGGCAAAAGCGCTGCATAATGCTGTCGGGATGGCTAAAGCTGAAAACGGGGCTTCAAGCAAAACTGTTTATGACCATTACGAGGTATATAAGAAGTATTTGCAAGATAGACCGATAACGGCGTTGCGTGACTTGCTAGACTTGCAAAGCGATCGCCAACCCATCCCCCTAGAAGAAGTAGAATCTGTAACTGAGATTGTCAAGCGCTTCTGCACCGGCGGTATGTCTTTAGGTGCTTTATCGCGAGAAGCTCATGAAACTTTAGCGATCGCCATGAACCGAATTGGCGGAAAATCTAATTCTGGGGAAGGTGGCGAAGATCCGGTACGCTTTAAAGTTCTGGATGATGTAGAAGATGGTTACTCGCCTACACTACCGCACCTGAAAGGTTTGCAAAATGGCGATACTGCTTCAAGTTCGATTAAGCAAGTCGCATCCGGACGCTTTGGGGTGACACCTGGGTATTTAATGAGCGCTAAACAAATCGAAATCAAAATCGCTCAAGGTGCAAAACCGGGTGAAGGTGGACAACTTCCAGGAACAAAGGTTAGTCCTTACATCGCCATGTTACGCCGTTCTAAGCCTGGAGTAACGCTGATTTCCCCACCACCGCATCACGATATTTATTCGATTGAGGATTTGGCGCAGTTGATTTTTGATTTGCACCAAATTAACCCGAAAGCACAGGTATCGGTGAAGCTGGTTGCGGAAATTGGTATCGGTACAATTGCGGCTGGTGTGGCAAAAGCAAACGCCGATATCATCCAGATTTCCGGTCACGATGGCGGCACGGGCGCATCTCCCTTAAGTTCGATTAAACACGCTGGTTCCCCGTGGGAACTCGGATTGAGTGAAGTGCATCGCGTGTTGATGGAAAATAGTTTGCGCGATCGCGTAATTTTGCGCGTTGATGGCGGCTTTAAGACTGGTTGGGATGTGGTAATCGGTGCGTTGATGGGTGGTGAAGAATTCGGTTTCGGCTCGATCGCCATGATTGCTGAAGGCTGTATTATGGCGCGAATTTGTCATACCAACAAGTGTCCTGTAGGTGTCGCTTCGCAAAAAGAAGAACTGCGGAAACGGTTTACTGGTATGCCAGAACACGTAGTCAACTTCTTCTATTTTGTTGCGGAAGAAGTGCGGAGTCTGTTAGCGCGACTTGGTTATCGAACCCTTTCGGAAATCGTTGGACGTGCCGATTTATTGAAACAGAGGGAAGAGGTTAAGCTGACGAAAACGCGATCGCTAAATCTCGACTGCTTGCTGAAGTTGCCCGACGCTAAAGAAAACCGTAGCTGGTTGCAGCATGAAGAAGTTCATAGCAACGGTGTGGTTTTGGATGATGAATTGTTAGCCGATGCAGATATTCAAGCTGCGATTGACAAGCAATCTACTGTGACGAAGACTTGGAAAATAGTCAATACAGATAGAACAGTCGGTGCAAGATTAGCGGGAGCGATCGCATCTCAATACGGCGACAATAACTTTGCAGGGCAAATTAACCTCATCTTTAAAGGTAGTGTCGGACAAAGTTTTGGTGCATTCAATCTTCCAGGCATGAATTTAATCTTAGAAGGAGAGGCAAACGATTACGTAGGTAAGGGAATGCACGGTGGTGAAATCATTATTAAACCCCCGGCAAATGCTAACTATAACCCAGCACAAAATGTGATAGTTGGCAATACCTGCCTTTATGGTGCTACCGGTGGAGTATTGTTTGCCAACGGTAAGGGGGGAGAACGCTTTGCGGTGCGTAATTCTAAAGGTACGGCAGTAATTGAAGGTGCAGGAGATCACTGCTGCGAGTATATGACTGGTGGTGTAATTGTCGTCTTGGGTAAAGTTGGACGCAACGTAGCTGCTGGGATGACTGGTGGACTTGCGTATTTCTTAGATGAAGAGGGTGGATTTCCTGAGTTAGTTAATCGGGAAATCGTCAAACTTCAGCGGGTGATTACCGAAGCTGGTGAAAAGCAACTGCAAGAATTAATCAAAGCACATGGCGATCGCACTAATTCACCAAAAGCGAAGATGATTTTGCAAAACTGGCAAGAATTCTTACCCAAGTTTTGGCAGTTGGTTCCCCCTTCTGAAGCTGATAGTCCAGAGGCAAATCCCCAGTTTATTGCCGAAAAACAACTCAGTTCAGTTTAGAATATCATGTCCTTCGTAGAGACGTTCCAATGGAACGTCTCTACCATGATATATAGCGGTTCTGTTGTTCGATGTAATACACAAGGATACCGCAGCTCCAAAGGACAATTCATGAATTGTCCCTACAATCAGATAGCAGTCCGTTTAGGATTTGTGAAAAAATAAGATCCCCGATTTCTTGGATAAATCGGGGATCTGAAATTATCAATTTTCACAAATGAAATAGAATTATATATTAGTTTTTAATTGTTATTAACTTAACTAATGATTAATAACTAATAACTAATAACTATTGTTTTTTAGCTGTCATTAACTTTTGGTCTTTATCTTGCATTTCTAAAAGTTCTGGTACAGTGACAAAGCTATAACCCTGCTTTTTAAAGTAGTCAATAATTTGTGGTAAAGCTTGTACAGTTCTGGAACGATTACCACCACCATCATGTAGCAGCACAATTCCGCCCGGTTTTGATGCCCTCGTCACATTACTTATTAATCTAGATAAAGCTGGACGGCTGTAGTCTAGAGAGTCAGCAGACCACATGACTATTGTATATTTTTGGTTTCTGGCGTAAGCAGCCACTCCATTGTTCATCATCCCCCCAGGTGGTCGGAACAAAGTTGTTTTCACACCAGTAGTTTGATAAATCAGGTCAGATGTGCTCTCAACTTCGTAAGCCGCTACTTGTGGATTCATGGAATGATATCTGTGAGTCCAAGTATGATTAGCAATGACATGACCTTCAGTCACAATTCGCACACCCAATTCTGGATGCTGTTTCAGCATTTGCCCAACAATAAAAAATGTGCCTTTAATGTTATTTTTTTTGAGAATATCCAGTACTTTAGCTGTACTTCCAATCCAAGGACCATCATCAAAGGTAAGAGCAATTACTTTGTGATTTGGACTGAGTTTTGCTTCTGCGATCGTTACCCCTTGAAAACGTTGTGGCACACTGTAAGCAAGACCCTTTGCTTTGGCTTCTTGCTGCCAAGTTCTCAGCATCGCCGATTTGAACTGCTCAATGCGCTGAGTTGTTTCTATACTAATAGAGTTATTGTTTGAATTTATACTAATTTTACTTTTTGCCTCGGAAGCTTTTGGGTTAATAGGCATCATTAAACCAAGGCTTAAACTGCTACCTAAGGCAAGCAGAGCAATTATGATTCCTTGCGACCAAAAAAACGACTTACTGTTTTCCACGTCATAGCTCCTTCAAGGGTCGAACCATCAGTCTCGGTTCTGACGGTACTTTATAGCACATTTTTTGTAATTATTAGATACCAACTTTTTTTCTGGTAATCCTGAAGAATTAAGAATTGATTAACAGAAATATAATAAAAATTGAGCAAATTAATTGCACAAGTTTAATTTCAGCTTAGATTATCCGGCTTGAGGCGATAGTAGCTAATAATAGCTATATGAATAACAAATCATTTGCCTAAACATATTTGTTATTTTTTAATATGAATTTTAAGTGTCAGACAAAAAATGAAGTTAAGACTTCAGAGATAATTTATCCTTCTTTTGTCACCAGACCAAGACGAAAAGGCTTTATTGTTTTCATGCTTTATCCTTTGTCATTCATACTTTACAAAAAATATTGTACTGCTAAATGTTATTCCTTCCTTTTTAAAAGATAGTTAAATTTGGAATTTACTCAATGTATCTTTTGCCGTTTGTTAATTACTTAAATGTAAATTAACTTAATATAGTTTCTATGAAGCAAGATGCACTAATACCCTTAGAATTACCTCTGACAAAACTCAAAATGCTTGTATAGCAAGCATTTCAATAATTTTAAATGGTAGCGTAGCTTTATTTTTGCCGCGACGTGCTAGTTCGTCAACGTGCATACAATAAAAGTAATTTACTAACTATCCTGATTTGAATCAGGGTAATTTTAAATTATGATACTTTGGCTATTAAGTATCAATGGAGACTAAAACACTGTCTTATTGTCTGCCACTTTTAACTATTAGTTGATTGCAGTTATTACTTTAGTCATACTACAATTATATCTCCTTGAATATAGTATAAATACTGAACCCAGAAAAAAGTTGTTGCTTAAGCCAGTTAAAATACTGTATACTCTAGTCTGATTGAAGCATTTAATTTGCAATCAAAAAGTAATATTGAATACGAGCAACACTGAAAATGTTGAGTAAGGGTGTATTTTTATATACTAAATGCCCCAGTTAAATAATTAGTAATATGACATGATTCTGCGCGTCCCCAAACAAAATGACGAGCACAAGCAGCACCCCACATGCGATCGCGTCTCAATACAATACCGTAAGACAAACGATTTAGAGAAATTGTACCTCCCGATGCCAGTAACATACCGATGCCACAAAAACCATAGACAACAGTAATTAAACTAAGTTCCCGACGTAAGCGGCATAACAAATATATACTTAGGATTTATATAATATGATTTCTTCTCGTAGTAAGCACTTCAGTGCTTACTACAGTTTAAGCTAACCAAAGTTCTTGGGAAAATCGTACAGCAAAGGTGGCTAAAATAATCGCAAAAAATCCTATAATTGCATATCCCCAACGCGGATAACGAGCAAGCAATAGTCCAAATGCAAACGACAGCGACACAATACCATAAGCGTAACGTTCAACAGAAGCGGTAAGTCCGGTATTAAGAATTAATGCATACGATAAAAAACCATATATAACAGCAACCAGAGGAATTTTATTTCTATAAAACCAAAGTAAATAAACACCACCGAAAATAATTAATATTTTAATTAATGGTTCACTTGTAAATTGATCGTTAGGTAAGGAATTGCGTGTTAATAACCATAGCAAAATCCATAGTAAATAAAATCCATAGCGCACCTTGGTAGCACCGAACTTGCCGCGAAAACGCCATAACAAATAACTGCTACCGATAATAATTGCGAATAGTAAAGGATGCAATGGATCTTGAATATAGCCATTTAAATTAGTTGGACCGATGACGATTTGCATCAACATTTTCCGCCAACCTTGCCAGTCAAACCCGACCGAAGAACGCCATCCTTTTTGTGCGTGAAGAAATGCGAAAGCGTCGCCAAATTTAATTTGGCAATACAAATTGTAAAGAAGCAAACCGCTACTAACAGCTAAACTAGCAACATAGGCTTTTAAACCTCTGCGTTCTTTCCAGGAGACAAACAAAAAAGCAGGTATGAGTGTGATTCCAGTTACTCGTGTTGCTGTAGTTAATCCACCCCAAAAAACTGTCCAAATATATTGTCTTTTATCGAAAGCTCGCAAAGCAGATATGCTGCACAATAAAAATAATCCTTCTGTGTAAACTACAGTTCCGTAAACTGAATAAGGACACCATGCTAAAACAGCAGTTGTCCACCGTGCCGCACTTTTACCATAACTTTCGTTTACCCAAGAATAGAGTATTATCAAAGCAGCTAAAAATGCAAAAGTATTTATCAATGTGCCTGCCACTGCAAAAGGCAAGCCAAGATTCATAACAAGTCGGATAATTAAGGGAAATAACGGAAAAAATGCAGTTGAATATAATGCTCCATTATCGGTAGTTTGATATCCTGAAGTTGCAATTAAATGATACCAAATACTATCCCATGCAGTGAAAACATCCCAGCTAAATGTGGCAGCAATACCATTTGCGGGAGCGGTAAATAAAGGGGCAATTAACAACATAGCAACGGCTATGACAAATCGGCTCAATAGCCACATCGCTACTACAAAAAAAATATTTTTGTTTGTATATGCTATTAGCTTGGTGAGATTTTTATTAAAGAATTTTGTCATTTATTTATTTTTAACATTGATAATTTGATTTATTTTTGGCAGACAACTAATATAACTCCACCTACAATTAAGCTTAAGCCTATTAAACGAATCGAGGGAATTGATTCTTTAAAGATGAAGTAACCCAGCAAGACTGAAAAAACATAAACCAACGATGCAGAAGGACCGGCAACACTTAAATTGACTCTAGTTAACAAAAGGATGTAAGCAACAGCACCTAGACCGTAGAAAGCTAGTCCGGTTAAAAGTTCCGGTGTTGTAATAATGCCCAAAACTAAATTAACAGCATTACCTAAATTAACTCTGTCTAACTTCAGTGCGCCTAATTTTAAAAAAAACTGTCCTGTTACACTGGCAAGAACAGACATCAACAGTAAAAAAAATTCTTGTAAAGTCACAAAACTTACCTGAAAATTATTGTAGTGTTTTTATATATGTTGCTACGAATTAAATTGATGAATGACGAGATGGCTTAGACGCGGGTGTTGTTGTATGATTTACATCACCAATTTCCTTGACGATATAAACAGGACGACCTTTGACTTCTTCATAAATACGACCAATGTATTCGCCTAAAATGCCAATACAGAATAATTGGACAGAACCCAAGAAAAATAGACCAATTGTAATTAATGTGAAGCCAATTAATGGAGAAGCTGGATCGAATAAGCGCCAGTACAGCACTAAGAGTATCATTAATAGAGCGATCGCTGCTGAGAGCATTCCTAAATAAGTGGCTAGTCTCAAGGGAACTTTTGACAGGGAAACTATTCCATTCACTGCTAATGCCCAAGACTTACCGAAAGTATACTTTTCTTTGCCAGCAAAGCGAGGATCTCGTTCAAAATATACAGATGTTTGCCGAAAACCTACCCACGCTCTTAAACCGCGAATGTAGCGGTTGCGTTCGGGCATTGCATTGAGAATATCTACCACTTGCCGATCCATCAAGCAAAAATCACCTGTATCGGGTGGTATATCTACATCAGCTAAAATTCTGAGTATGCGATAGAAGGCGTAAGCTGTCAAGCGTTTGAGCCAACTTTCTTTTTTGCGAGAGAGACGCTGGGCATAAACTACTTGATAGCCTTGTTGCCATTTTTCTATCATGGGTAAAATTAGCTCTGGGGGGTCTTGCAAATCGGCATCCATAACGATGACGATTTTGCCTTGAACGAAGTTCAAACCCGCAGTTACAGCGATTTGATGACCAAAGTTGCGTGCAAAACTGAGGTAACGCACGCGACGATCGCAATGGTGAAGTTCGCGAATCATGTTTAAAGAGCGATCGCGACTTCCATCGTCAATTAAAATTAACTCAGCCTCACCGTCTAATTGCTCGATTAAATTACTCAGACGACGATACATCTCGGTGATGTTCTCTTCTTCGTTATAAATCGGTATAACTATAGAGTAGATTGGTTTATTCACTGTTCTTATGTATGTTTTACTGCAAATCATAACCTTCATAAATTTTATTTATTTTTATGTGCTACAAGCAAAATAGATACGCCAAAAGGAAGGCTCAAATTCATTAAGTGACGTTCGCTTGCAAATAATAAACTTAAAAACTTATTGATATGTTTCGGTGGCAAATGCAAATCGCTGTTATCAAGAGAATTACTTTCAAGTTTTAAAAGTTTTCGCAAGTAACGCACGCCTGCAACGATAGGAAACAAAAAAAAGTTAAAATAACTGCTGTAATGAACAGTATAGCCAGCCTTTCTCACAATTTGTTGCAAATTTTTCAATACATAACGACGTTTATGATGGTTAATTTCATCATGCTGGCTCCACAAAAACTGGTAAGCAGGAACTGTAACTAACAATGCTCCTCCAGTCTTTAATTTTCTATGCAATGCTAAAAGTGCTGCCAAGTCATCATCAAGATGTTCCAAAACATCGAGTATGAGAATTATGTCATACTCTTTGCTAAAAGGAATTTTATCAGGCAAGCCACCCAATTTAACCGGAATTACTTGCCGCTCATTGGCAATTTTACAAGCGATTTCATTCAACTCCATCGCTGAAACTTGACCGTGACTCTTTAACATTCTCAAATTACCACCCGTACCGCAACCAACTTCGAGAATTTGGGCATTTTTCGGTAAACTTAGTTTCCGAATCGCTTGTTCTATAATCATCCGCCGACCGACAAACCACCAATGTTTATCTTCAACGGATGCATACTGTAGGTAAAAGTCTTTGTCCATAAAGTGTTACTTCTTATTCACAGGACTTACGCAAAAACTCTCTGCAACTCTTATTCCTTCGTGTCCTTCGTGCCTTCGCGGTTCGTCCCATCCGTGAAGGAGTGCGTAAGTCCTAATTCACTCTAAACTATGCTTGGGTGTACATTTGTGAACTTTATTTAAGAGATAATGTTCTACGGTCTTTTTTTCGTCTGTGTAGATTTTTGAATAATTTTCATTAATATAAGCCATAAAGTCACTATCACTCTTTATTTGAGAAATCCACCTTCCAAGAACCATTTGTTCAGGACAATAATTTTGTAAGATAGTCAGCAATTGTTTAGATGTTAAATCTCCTGAGTTAAGCCGTTTATATGATATTACTGCCATTTCTGGAGGGACGCGCAACCCAGCATAAAAAGCATAGATTGGACGGTCTGTAAATACCCAATGAGTTGAATTTTTGTGTTTTAATAACAGTTGTATAACTTCTACATCTGTGGGAGGTCTACCTTTGGGATTGGCTGGAGTTGTAATCATCAAGAAAATGAAAGTTGCACTTAGTATCAAAAATATGAATTTTTTTATTTTTAATGACTTAGAATGATGCCAATTTTTGCAGAAATCAAGAAATGAAGCAATAGCATAAGCAGCTAACCAAGAGATAGGAATAGTCAGCAAAAGGTAATGATGATACCAGATTGGTTTATGTTTTATTAAAATTAGTGTTGCAGTTACTAGCCAAGCTAAAGGTAAAAGACCATTTCGCTGTTTTTTGATAATAATTGTGAGGATACCGAGAAACGCTAGAAAGATATATTCATAATCTGGACTGATTATCTTTTTGAGATACTCAAAATTATTAAAATTTACTAATTTTATTTCACTCGGTTGGTGAAAATGAGATTCAAATATCTGGTCTAAATGAGAAAATTGCTGAAAGCACAAGCCAATTAATAAAAAAACAACTCCCAGACTACCAAGCCACCAAAGAAAAGGTTGAAGAATAATTTTCAGTTGCTTTTTTGGAAAAATCGTTACATTTGTCAATGCCAGAGAAAAAAGCATTAAAGGAATCAGAAATACTGTCAAAAATTTGATTTGCAAAGATAACGCTAATAAACCTCCAGACAAAATCAGAAAAGGCTGACGATACTGCTTTTGATAAAGATTTAAAAAATAAATCGAAAGCATTGCCAGTGATAGCGAGGGAATACCAATCATCACGGAAAAACTCAGGCGAATAAATAGCCCAGAAGTGAATAATACAAGTGTGGCAACAAAAGCTGGTATTTTTCCGAGTTCACTGTTGATAATTTGATAAAAGCACCAAATTAATAGTGCTGAAAAAAGTATGATTAGAAAGCGGGCAGCAAAGATGGACTGACCGAATAAATGAAACCATTGCGATAAAATAACGGTAAAAAGGGGTGGTTGGTCGTTCCAAATTTGAGTGTAAAGAGAAAACCCTTGTCCGTAAAGAAAAGCTTTAATTAAATTCAGTCCTTCGTCGTAGTCTAATTCCAAAGACTGTGTAATTGGCTTGAACCTGATGGCAAGTACAAAGCCAACAAACAAAGACATAATCAGCAGGTGAATAAAAATATTTTTCAGTTTGGGCATACTCACTTTGCCGACGATTTTTTCACAAATAAATAAACGTCATCACGCTGGTAGCTTAGTCGCAAAAATTCCGTATTTTTCAGCTTGTTTACTAAGTTGGTAGCAAACTGTGGATTGCGAGTACCGTCTGGGTGACGCACATTGAGCAATATATATTTAAATTGGGCAAAATCAGGGATGAAACCGCTTAAATCATCGACAAACTGGATCTGTTGTCGGTGGGTTAAATGCGGGCAAATACTGTGAGTACTTAAAACAGCGCCTTTGGTTTGAATTTGGGCGATCGCTTCTCGTGTTGCTTGCCAATTATCAATTGATCTGAGATATCGCGACCAAAAATAGCCATACTTTCCCAGCACTATAAAAGCTAGCAACGCCCACAAAATAATAACCCGTCTCGAACGCAGCCATCCTCTACCCGCAGCTAAACTGGCAATTACAGCTAAAATCAAAAAAGGCAGTATCGGTAAAGAATACTGGTGAATTAAGTCGCGTTGCGCTTGCTTATCAGAAAGAATATTCAAAATTAATGCGGGAATAGCACTCACCAAAGGAGTTAGATGTCTTGGTGCAAGTCCCCAAATCACCGGGGCAATTAACAGTGCTAAATATCCGAGGGTATCTAATGAAAAGATTCTCCCTAATATCAACCCTGGCTGAAGGATGAGATTTCTGGCAATATCTAAAACTGAGTTGCCTAGATAGCTATAACGTTGTACCGCTGCTGCTTCATGATTGCTGAAGAAGGGAATAATCGCTTGACTAGCAATCAAAAACCAAGCGCACCCAGCAATCAAAGCGAATATACCGCACACGCGCCGCTTCTCAAACACCAGCAGCCAAAAGCCCATCGCCGCAACTGTCAGCGATAAAACGGCTTTACAGCCCAAAATAAAGATAATGCCTATACAAAACCACCCTACTTGACCTAGCCGCGCTGCCAAAACTACCCCCAGCAATACGGGGACAGCCATGACTTCTGGGTGGAATTCAAAAATATTGACATTAAAAATTAAGGGGTACAACAGATAAACTGCTGCCATTGTGGTTGCTTGAGTTTGCTTCAGTCCGGCTTGCAGTGAAAGATAGTAAGTAGGCAAAGCACCCAAAGCTAACGCCACTGCTTGCACAGCTAACAGCCAGTATGCGCTAGGGTAAATCTTGTACAGTAAACCGAGTAAATAGACTGCCCAGGCTGCATGGTTGCCCATGTGATGAAAGCCTAAAAAAGAAGAGATAGGTGGCAGTCCTTGGCTAATTAAGTAAACAACCTGGTCGTAAATTCCGAGATCGAAAACTCCTGATTGAAACAGGGTATGTCGTAAACTGCTGCACGCAAATAGAATTAAGGCACTGATGGCGATCGCCCAACCGACAGCGCCAAGTTGAAAAACAAGTTTTTTCACCCTAAGCTCTTTATCTTCTCATCACTTCGCTTTAACCTACCCACAGTTCTTGAGCAAATCTAATACTCAAACTAACGAGTAATATGGCGAAGAAGAACAGTGTTAAGTATCCCCAACGAGGATGGCGAGATAATAATACACCAAAAGCTACGCTTGAGGATACAATGCCGTAGACCAAACGACTTAGTGACCAAGTTCCCCCAGAAGCAAAAATTAAGGCTAACCCGCAGAACCCATAAATTACTGTGACTGGTGTCAGCTGACTGCGTAAGTGCCATAACAAGTAAATACCACCGAAGACAGAGATTGTATTAATTAACGGATCGCCTGCTAATAGCCACAGCAATAAGAATAAAGCCGCAAAACCATAATCTACTTTTGCAGAACCTAATTTTTGCCGAAAGCGCCATAAGAAATATCCAAAAGCGACAACGATCGCAAATAACAACGGATGCAACGGATCTTTTATTGCGCCATGTTTCCAATTGGTTGTACCAACTGTAATTTGCATTAGCATTTTCCACCAACCCAGCCAATCAAAGCCTAAAGAAGGTCTCCATCCTCGTTGTGCTTGGATAAATGCTAAAGGATCGCCAAATTTAATTGCACAATACAAGCTGAATGAAAGTAAGCCGATCACAGTCGCAAAAGACGCGACATAAGCAATCGGTGGTCTGCGTTGTTGAAACGAAGCGATCGCTAACGCGGGTATCAATGCGATGCCCGTTGGACGTGTTGCTGTCGCCATTGCACCCCAAAAAGCTGTCCAGCCATATCGCTGTTTGTCAAAGGCTTGCAAAGCTGCTGTAGACAGCAATAAATATAACCCTTCAGTATAAATCACCGCTGCAAACATCGACAACGGACACCAAGCCAAGACAGCAGTAGCCCACCGTGCAGAATCCTTCCCGTAATGCTCTTTTACCCAAAAATACAAGCAGTAAAGCGCTGCCAAAAATGCTATATTGTTTACCAGCGTGCCTGCCACTTCAAACGGCAAACCAACAGCCATGACGAAGCGAACTATTAAGGGAAACAGCGGGAAAAAGGCAAGATTGTGTCCTTTACCGTCATCGGCGTATTCATAACCAGAAGTAGCGATCGCTCGGTAATGTATAGTATCCCAAGCATCAAATACCCCCCAGCCAAATGTCGCTGCAATTCCTCCTGGTGGTGCTGACAATAAAGGTGCAACCAGCAACATCGCTATCCAAATCAACATTCGGCTTGTTAGCCATATCGCTGCTGGATAAAGCAAGTCATTTTCTGGGAAAATTTTTCTTATAAGTACCGGAACTTGAGCCATAAACTAGAGTCTTTCAAGAGACTGTTTTGTGCATCGTTTTACTTTTAATTGTGAGTATGCAATAGACTTTTGCATAAATCAAAAACAAGAACCCCACCTTCTTTTGGCTTGTGCCAAAAGTCCCCTCCCCGCTTGCGCTAGGGTGTACACACAAGTATGACCAGCATAGGTTTCAATTCTAGTAGTTTCGTAGAGTGTGTTATGGACACGCCAAAATAACTTTTGAGTTCGCCAAAATAACTTTTGAGTTCGCCGAAATAACTTTTGAGTTCGCCGAAATAGCTTTTGAGTTCGCCGAAATAACTTTTGAGTTCGCCGAAATAACTTTTGCGTTCGCCGAAATAGCTTTTGAGTTCGCCAAAATAACTTTTGAGTTCGCCAAAATAACTTTTGAGTTCGCCAAAATAACTTTTGAGTTCGCCGAAATAACAATCGCGGTGTTCTCAAGTTGGGGGTGGGGTTTTGGACACTTTTGCTCGTAGGTCTAAGAAATTTGTCATATTTTACACACAAGCTTTTTACTCGCGGCGATCGCCAAATAAGAATAATATCTCATTGCTGCGCTTGGGTTGTCCCCAGCAATTTATAGTAAAGTTGTCTTTAAATATAAAACAAATATGAAACCGATTACTCTGCTTGGTTCCACTGGCTCTATCGGTACTCAGACTTTAGATATTGTCTCGCAGTATCCGGATCAGTTTCAAATTGTCGGATTGGCTTCTGGGCGCAATGTAGAATTGTTAGCGGCTCAAATTCGGCAATTTCGACCATCTATAGCAGCGATTTGCGATGAAGATAAATTACCCGCACTCAAAGAAGCCATAAAAGACCTCGATCCCCAACCGATTTTACTGGCAGGTGAAGCTGGAGTAATCGAAGTTGCCCGCTACGGTGAAGCCCAAACGGTTGTCACCGGTATCGTTGGTTGTGCTGGTTTGCTACCCACCATCGCTGCCATCGAAGCTGGTAAAGATATCGCTTTGGCAAACAAAGAAACTTTGATTGCTGGGGGTCCTGTAGTTCTACCGTTAGTTGAAAAACACGGTGTAAAATTATTACCAGCAGATTCCGAGCATTCTGCTATATTTCAGTGCTTGCAAGGTGTTCCCAAAGGCGGCTTGCGGCGGATTTTGCTTACTGCTTCTGGTGGCGCTTTCCGCGATTGGGATGTAGCCAAGTTAGCAGAAGTGACAGTTGCCGACGCTATCAAGCATCCGAATTGGTCGATGGGTCGGAAAATTACGGTAGATTCTGCTACTTTGATGAATAAGGGATTGGAAGTGATTGAAGCGCACTTCCTTTTTGGGATGGATTATGAAAATATTGATATTGTCATTCATCCTCAAAGTATTATTCACTCGCTGATTGAGCTGCAAGATACGTCAGTTTTAGCTCAATTAGGCTGGGCTGATATGCGTTTACCTATACTTTATGCTTTATCTTTTCCCGATCGCATCTACACTGATTGGCAACAACTAGATTTGGTAAAAGCCGGAAATTTAACTTTCTGTGAACCAGATCACCAAAAATATCCTTGCATGAAACTAGCTTACGCTGTCGGTAAAGCTGGTGGATCTATGCCTGCGGTATTGAATGCTGCAAATGAACAAGCTGTAGCGTTATTTTTAGATGAGAAAATTGGCTTTTTAGATATTGCTAGATGTATTGAATCGGTATGCGATCGCTTTAGAGATGATAACTCTGCCAATCCTTCTTTAGATGATATTGTGGCAGCTGATAAATGGGCAAGACTTGAAGTGTTAGCAGCAACTGAAAATTTCGATGCGCGATCGCGTATCATTTCTCTGCGATAATCAGATTAATAGCCTGTTTTATTCAGCCTTTAGCGTTATAAGGCTAATAATACAAACTCAATCTTTACAATACATTGATTGTCTGAAAGGGCGGGGAAACCCCGCCCCTACTGTGGTATTATTTTGGAAAATTGGTATAATATTATGTAATTAATTACTTGACAAAACGTTACTTTACATACCGTTTTTTGTGTCGCTTTCCGGTATATTGAGCGCAGGACAATTACACAAAAAATGCCCAAGTATAAAAAGCTCGATTATATAACAATCCTATATGATTTGTGAAAATTCACATCGCCCCAGAAACCCCGTTTCTTGGAGAAACCGGGTTTCTAAACTTGGGTGAAAGAGCGATGGGCGCAATAATTGTTACTAAATGTAAAATTTTATTCTCAACACAAGACTTTTTTCAAGGGTGATTATTAAGGAATTAATAATATGTTAGTTGCTTTAATTGTAGCGTGGGTAGTATTTACAATATTAGTGAAGATAGTAAAAACGACCGTCAGCAGTGCAATGACAATTGCGGCGATCGTTGTTTTATTACAAATAAGTTATGGCATTACTCCTCAAGATATTTGGAATCAAATAATTCACTTGCCTCAAACACTATCGCAAATACATGGCGGTAAATAACGGTAAAATAATACCCCCGCAGATGCCCGCAGGCTGTAAGCCTGGGGCTATACGAACGAAGGCTACCTTCGCAGCCTAAGATGATAAGGCTGCCTTCGCAGCCTTTGCTTGTATAGTTGCACCCTTCTAGGGTGTCGGCGGCGATAAATTTGCGATATTCCCCCAACAACTAACCACCAACAACTAACAACCAACAACTAACCACCAACAACTAACCACCAACAACTAACCACCAACAACTAACCACCAACAACTAACCACCAACAACCAATCAATTATTCCTCGATCCCCCAAGCCGCGCTAATGCATCTTGAACAGTTGTAGGCAACTGAAGCATAACTTTACCTCTTTCTTTGTCCACCGCGACTAATGTCACCTTGGCAGTAACGTATAACTCTTGCCTATCTGGTGATTCAATCGCATAATCCCAATTAATATGCACACCACTTACCTCACTCATGCGCGTTCTGACGACTGCTGTCATACCTAAGCGAATTGCCCGATGATAGCGCAACGACAAATCTACAACTGGTAAATCACATCCTAAAGCAACTAAATCAGCAAATTCAATGCCTATAGATCGCAAGCATTCTATTCTTGCTTCTTCCATCCAGGCAATATAAGAACCGTGCCAGACAACACCTGCATAATCAGTATGGTGCGGTTGCGCTCTGATAAGATATTCAAACCAATTCTCAAATGCCCTCAGGGTTGGAGTGTCAATGGCACTTGTTGGCGATAATTGTGGTTGATTTGATTTTTCTTCAGACATTTTAACTTTTCTTAGCAGAAATTAGAGATTTTTTACCAATATAATGGTAAAAAAATTAGTTGCCTTGTACAATTTAGTGGTTTCAAATTAACACTCACCAAATAAGGTGAGGGTTTTATTATGCGTCCTCATTTTTATTACTTCAGTTTTGCTATTGCTAGTTTACTTCTTTTCCCAGGTTGTGGGACGACATTATCAGCAAATAAGTCAGTCAATTTAAATACTATAAAAGAATATAATTACCGAAATTTGGCTCAGGCATTACCTGAGAAAAATAGCCAATCAGAAGTTAAGCGGCTAAACGCAGAGGCGATTAAACTATTACGTGCAAATCGCTCTGAACAAGCATTGCAAACATTGCAGAAAGCGCTATTACTGACTACAGACACTGGAGAACGCTGGTGGGAAGCGGTGACGCTGAACAATATTGGCAGAGTGTACCAAAAGCAAGGTCAGTATTCACAAGCACTTAAATCTTATCAGCAAGCTTTATTCATTAACAAAGAATTAAGCGATCGCGTTCAACTTGGCAAAACCTACAGCAACATCGGTAATCTTTTCGATATTCAAAATAGACCAGATTTAGCAGTTTTTTTCTACAAGCATTGTCTCATCAACCGCGAGCTCGCACGTCTTGTACCAGCAGCGCTAGAAGTAGATCCGGATGCTTACAGCATAACTGTTGCCCAAACATATCGGACTTTGGCTGAAAGATTACTGCAAGCGCAGGGACGCATTTCCCAAGCGCAGCGGGCTATGGATTTACTCAAAGTCGAAGAACTACAACAATATCTCCTGAATGTACCTGGAAATCAACGCACTGCCAAAGGCATTGAAATATCCCCATCAGAAAAACCAACCAAACAAAAGTTGGATCAAACTCTGGATAATGCTGTTGTTTTGGGTAAAGAACTGACAAAATTACGTCAGATTTCTCCGGAAAAGCGATCGCCTCAACAAAAACAACGTATCGCCCAACTGGTAACAAATCAACAACAACTGTTGGATCGATTCAACGATTTTATCAATAGTCCTCAGGTAAGATCCCAAGTAGAACAAATTAACCGCACCGCCAGAAGGCAAAATTTAGATTTGGAGAGTCTTAACGAAATTCGCGATAATTTGGCGCAATTACCCAAAAAATCCGTCCTCGTCTATCCATTAGTTTTACCAGATAGCTTGGAATTGGTACTGGTAACTCCTGATTCCCCGCCGATTCATCGTACCGTAGCTGTCAAACGCGAAAACCTCAACCAAACAATATCAGCTTTCCGTCAAGCTTTACAAACTCCCAGTCAAAATGCCAAAAAACCTGGACGTCAGTTGTATAACTGGTTAATTAAACCGATAGAAAACGACTTGAAGCAAGCTGGTACACAAACTATAATTTATGCACCAGATGAACAGTTGCGCTACGTTCCTCTAGCGGCTTTATATGATGGTACACAATGGCTAGTGCAGCGCTACAGTATCAATCACATCACCGCTGCCAGCTTAACTAATTTCAACACCCAACCCGAATCTAAATTGCGGGTTTTAGCTGCTGCTTTTACGAAAGGTAATTATGAAGTTAGAATTGGTAATCGAAAGGTTGCCTTTTCCGGTTTGCCCTTTGCAGCGCAGGAAGTGCAAAGCTTGGCAACCACTGTCCCCGGAACCAAGACAATTTTAGATGCTGCTTTCAGCCCTGCTGCTACTGTGCCACAATTGGACGACTATACAGTTGTCCATTTTGCTACTCATGCTGCGTTTGTGACGGGTAGACCGGAAAACTCTTTTATTTTATTTGGAAATGGCGATCGCGTTAACTTGCGAGATGTCGCTAATTGGTCATTACCCCGTGTGGAATTGGTAGTATTAAGTGCCTGCGAAACTGGCTTGGGAGGCTTTTTAGGCAGCGGTGAAGAGATTTTAGGCTTTGGCTATCAAATGCAAAAAACCGGCGCTAGGGCAGCGATCGCTTCATTATGGGCTGTCGATGATGGCGGTACAGAAACTTTGATGACTGCTTTTTATACTTTGCTCACTTCGAGTAAGCTGGCAAAATCTGAAGCTTTAAGACAAGCACAAATTGCTTTAATTACCGGAAAATCGCCTACAAGTAAACAGCAAAACGGTAGTAACAATATATCCCCTGCCGTTGACGCTAGCCTCAATCATCCTTACTATTGGGCTTCTTTCATTTTGATTGGTAATGGCTTATAATATGCAACCGCAGCAAACCTACTTAAGAATCAAATGTCAATTTTACAAATTGTTTCTGAGGAGAGATTGACAATTTTGTCTCAGCTTAAAATAAACGCATTCTGATAGAAGCGACAAAAAGAATGCTTTTATTAAGTTTTGATTTGTGATTTTATGCAGAAGCGGAAGCCAGACAAGGCAGCCAATAACTTTGGTGATAATGGGGTGTAGGTAAAAGGCGATCATGTAAGCCACAAATACCAATAGCGCGATCGCAGTTTTTTCAAATCGAGCCAGCCAGTTGCACAGTCAGGGTTTCCCGACTTGAACAATAGCCGCGTTGGGATTTTCCCGTTGCCTTTGTTAAGTGCAGAGCCGCCCATTCGACTGCTCACCAATTGCCAATTACCTCTTAGTAATTCCCAAATTGACATCTACCTTTGGGAGGTTTTTTAAATACCCCATTAGACACAGAGATTTTTAACACTTCTTGGCTAGAGTTTTGTTACCTGTAGAAGTTGGCGTAGGTTGCTTGACAATATTGGCAAGTTCCTGTAGTTGGTTGATTGCTTCTGCACCTTCCAACTTCATTAATTCGCGATCGTCCCGCATCTCCGTCCAAGTGATCCCGTAATCAGATACCAAAAAGCGAATCAGATGATTGTCACCCAAACTAACCATAAATGAAGCACTATTCATCTGGTCGCCACAGGTGTAGCAAGATGCCAGATATCCACGTCGCTCAAGTACAGTTGCCAAGGCTTGCAGGCTCATTACCAAGTCTTGAACGAATTGCCGATGTTGTTGCGCTAGTCTTAGAAACACGTTTTTCCTCCAAACACCACTATCATTTGATTGAAATTTATATTTTCTTTAGATTTCTTCATCAACTGGTATTGTAAACTATTCATTACAATTTCCAGATGGATGTTGAGTCGTTGAGTGGCTACCTTGCTAAGGGTAGTGCATAACTCGTTGGCGTTACGTATCAAAATATTCAGTTTGCAGATCCAAAATTTCGGACAGAATAGAGAAACTTAATCTTACCCTTATACTCCTGTGTCAAAGTAGATGCTTGCGGAAAGCAATCCGCTTTAAGAGTAGCGCAAATTTGGAACAAGTCAACCACGCAAAAGATACATATCATATCTTTTTCGCGAATTTACAGCCAGATTTTGGATTGGCACAAGCTCTCACGCCTTGTTACGTCTTCTGATTAACTTTTGATAACCTGGTTAGGTTGTACTGTGTCAGAATCAGGAAAAAGCGATCGCGCTTTGTATACGTCTAGCTTGGCAGATAATCTGGTAAATTGTCGGTTTCAGGTCGGGCTGAATCTATAGTTCTCGATTTTTACCATCCGCAATCAAGGTAAGACCTATCGGTCAGTTTAATAGAAGTCTAATCTAAAACCCAAAACCTGTGGTCTTATTACTGAGAATAAGTCAACTCAAAAACGCCATGTTGCCATTTAGGCAGGTTTTTCAGCCTTTTCTTCATATTTTCATAAACAGTTGCATAAAATACAAAAACTTTTGTTACTGATTTGAGTAAACAGTAGTATTAGATACAAAAATTTTTATTTTTATCAGACTTACACAATAAAAGATAAAAGACAGCTTGATTGTTAATCGCTGTCTTTTATGTAAAAATTATCCGCGCACTCTTCTTTAGACGACTTGCCACCAACCGAAAGCAGGACCAATAAAACGGATTGTTATCCAGGCAATAACTGTAAGGATAATGCCAATCCAGGCACCTTTAGTAGTCCATTGGACAAATTTTTCGGATTGACTTTTGGTAATGGGAACCCACGGTAAGATGCGAGCTTCTTGACCGTATTTTTCTCCCAGAGCAGTTTTACGACGCTTTGCTTCACCCATAATCAGTAATTCAAAGTTACAAAATTTTTACGCTGTGACTACAGTTGTTTTAAATTCCTAGTCCCCAGTCCCGATGATAACTTGATTGCGATTGAGGCGATCGCTTGTGCTTGACAAAACGTAAATAGCCAAGAAGATTATGTAGAATTTTCCTCATCTTCTGTAGAAAACAAACTGGGATCGAGATAGTTAATACGTGCTAGGGGACTAAGGGCAGCCAAAACTTGAGTACCGTAGCTACGATTTACCACACGAGTGTCAAGTAAAGCAACAATGCCTTGACTTTCTCGCACAGGAGCGATCGCCCGTTGCAATTCATTCAAAGCAGCAGGCAATAAATATAAACGAAACCAATCTTGATGCGATCGCTTATAATAATCAACCCTGCCAGCGACCAACGGATTTTCTAAAGATGGCAAAGGCAAAGTCGCAATAATTAAAAGCTTCGGTGAAGGCAACACACCTTGATGCGATCGCCAAAATTCCCAACCACTGACCAAAATACCATTTTCATCCAAACAGGTTTTTTCTACCTGCACCCGCGAACCAAACTCAGATGCTAAAATTGCCCCGACTCGAGCCTTTAATGGCACATCCCCCACCAGAATGACTGTCAATCCTGGCGCAGTTGCACTTAAACAAAGCAGCGTCCGGACTTTGTGAATAAAAGCTGATTGAAATTCCGGCGTATTCGGTAGAGGTAACTTATGCGGCAAATATAATTGAATCGCTTCTGTTTGGCTATCAGAAGAAAACTTCAAGCAAGTTAAATCATCCAACCCCAAACGCGCTTTAAAAATAGAAGCTTCAGTTTCCGGTTCTAAAGCGCTACCAATCAACACCACAGGTTGCCGACTCCATATGGGCGAGAGAATTTTTCCTACTTCAATTGGCGCGTAATGTAAAGAAAATAAACCTTGGCGACGGGCAATAGTCGCCCAGAGGAGTACGGGCGGGGTTCCCCCGCCCGTACCCCCGCCCGTTACCCCGCCCGTACCCGAATTTTCATCAATGTTTTGAAATGCCTGAGCGAAGTGTTTCCACACATCGGGGAGCGTAGCTGGATCTAAAGCCGAATAAAGACGGCTGAGAATTTCTGTTTCCGGCTGAGAAATCAGATAACATTCGTAAGGATTAGCCGGATGCTGGAACAGTTCCCGTGTCAGTTGTACCCTTACCTCGCGAATGAGTTCGGCTTGATATGGACAAGCTAGCATCAATTGATCCCAATCATGGGGTTGAATTTCTCTTTTGAGTTGATGACGCACCCAATCTTCCAGATCGTCCACGCCATCAATAATTGTGGGAATACCTGCCGGAAAATCGTCTGTAAAAGTCAGTTGCGCTTTTAACCAAGCTTCAGGGGAAGTGAGAAACAATCCTTGGAACCCATCTTTTGGGAAAGCGTCACCGGTTCTAATCGGTTTGCCGACTTGCAGCCATTGCTGTAGTCGGGGAATTTCCACTTTTACAAGGCGTTGTTGTACCAATTCCGGGGCAACAATAATTACAGAACCATGCCACATTAATGCGGATGCTACAAAACTAGTGCGATATCGTCCTTGATAACCGCAAACCGCCCCGACTTGAATTAAAGCGCTACGTCCGGTACGCAAGGCGCGTGCTACCAACCTTGCCATCGTCAAATGATGGGGCCAGGAAGGGAAACCCGCCTGCGATCGCAAAAAGTTATGTAGTGACAAATGAACTTCTGCCTCAATCACGCGCTTTTATCCCCATACAAAGTAATTTTTACCTACAAAGCCCCACTTCTATCATGTTGTTATTGGGTAATGGGGAATGGGGAATGGGGAATGGGTAATCGGTAATGGGTAATGACCAATTACCGCGTTCCCAATTACCTTTTTCCCAATGCCCAATGCCCGCTTGCCCAATGCCCAATGCCCAATTACCAATTTCGGTGTTCATTATGCCTACATACACAGGAATTTCCAGCGAAGCCTTCAGGCATCCACTGGATCGCCAAGCCGAGGAAGCTTTACGAAATTTACCCGGATTTGATTTGATTGCTCGTAAATTTGTGGAATTTGTCTACGAACGCCCTCAGTTAGTCTATCTAATGGGCAACACCATCCAAGTCGGGCCGCGTCAATATTCCACTATTTACCAGATGTTTCGGGAATCCGTGCGAGATTTGGACATAATCTGTGAACCTGCACTGTTTGTCTCACAAAATGCCCAAGCAAATAGTTATGCTTTAGGGCAAGAGCATCCTTACATAGTCATAAACACAGGGATTCTAGACTTACTGAACGAAGCCGAGATTCGGGCGGTGCTAGCCCATGAACTGGGGCATATTAAATGTGGTCATACTATTTTAATTCAAATGGCGATGTGGGCGATGAGTGCCGCTAATGCCTTAGGTAGGTGGACTTTTGGTGTGAGCAATTTTGTTACACCAGCTTTGATTTATGCCTTTTTTGAATGGCGGCGCAAAGCCGAGCTATCTGCTGATCGCGCCGCGCTGTTGGTGATGGATGATTTAAATACGGTCATGTCTTCGATGATGAAAGTAGCTGGCGGTAGCAGCAAATATGCCCACGAATGCAGTTTACAAGAGTTTATCCGTCAGTCAGAAAATTATCAGGCTGATGAAGATGTGCTTAATCAAGTGTATAAATTTTTAATGTATAACGGCGCACAAGGCGAGATGCTCAGTCATCCTTTCCCCGTAGAGCGCTTGCACTATCTACGTGAGTGGGCAGTATCAGAAGAGTATCAGCAAATAAAGAAAGGAAATTATATGCGATCGCCCGCTGAGGGTGCTGTCAATGTAGGGGCACAAACACCGCAAAATCAAGAAGCAGAAAATTTACGCCGGAAAATTGAAGAATTGCAACGAGAAATTAACAAAATGAAAAAAAGGGACTAGGGATTAGGGAGACAGGGAGACAGGGGGACAGGGAGACAAGGGGACAAGGGGGACAAGGGGGACAAGGAGGACAAGATGAATTTTCTTCTCCCTTGTCTCCCCCCTCTCCCTTGTCTCCCCCATCCCCCCCTCCCCCACTCCCCCACTCCTCCACTCCCCCATTCCCAAATGAGAAAATTAAATGCCTGACAGTTTATCATTTGCTTGTAGGTGGGAGAATTTACGCATTGCTTAGTATGGCTATTAACTGGATAAAACGGGTGTTTGTGTTAGCTAGTATTCTTGCTATTGTCTTATTGTTGCCCTTCATTGCCTCGGCAGCACCAACTAAACTTGATTTTAGTAATAGTGCAAATACTTCTCAAGCCCCCAATTCATCATCTGAAACTAACCTGACTCCTCAACATCGGCAACAACTTCAAGCTGTGCGTCAGCGTAGAAATAGAGATATTCAGGCTATGTTAGACTCATCCCAACGTGCCAAACTCGCCAAAAGTCTACACGCAGGTAATAGCCTCAATCAAGCGTTAGAGTCACTTGACTTGCAACCAGATCAGCAAGAGATGTTGAAAGCGATCGTGCAAATTAGTAAGTTGAAAATGAAAGCTATTTCAGCACGCTTTTTGTACAATTAAATAACTAATTTTTGTAATGCCGTACAGCCAATTTACTATCGATGTCATATCGGAAACGTTTGGATTTACTATTTCCGAGAGAATTGGCATGTTTACTGATGTTCCAGCAGTGGAGTATAGCACACTTTTAGCGCAAATTATCAAAGAATATATTCCTTTAGCAGTTGCAATTGGTACAGAAAAAGCGCGTTCGGAATTTATTATCGCTCCGATTCTTTTTGAACTTAAAAAACAACTAGCAAATCGGATTAGTCTATTTTCTGGTAAAGAATTTAACGTTGCTCCAGAACAAGGTTTAAGTGGTTTTTGTGATTTTCTAATAAGTTTATCTCCAGAACAGCTATTTATTCAAGCGCCTGTAGTTACTATCGTTGAAGCCAAAAACGATAATATTCAATCTGGATTAGGGCAATGTATCGCCGAAATGATTGCCGCAAAATTATTTAATCAACGTAAAGAAAATAAAATTGAAATTATTTATGGCATTGTCACCACAGGCAGCGTTTGGAAATTTATGAGATTAATTGAAGAAAGAATTGAAGTTGATTTAGATGAGTATTTTATTCAAGATATTGGGAAACTTTTAGGTATTTTACGCAGTTTTGTTGATGTTTGAAAGTGATTAAATGTGAGAGGCAGCAGCCCACTTAATAGCATTGAAAAACGATTTGCCCCGACTTCGAGCGAGAAGTCAGGGATCTGAAGCGTCAATTCGACCCCCATCATTCCTCGCTACTTGGCTCATCACCACTGTTGTCAGCAGTTCCATCTAGGATGCTTTTGAACAGATCGTCGGCAGTCATCCCCCGCTTTTTCGCCATATATTCCAGCATTCTTTCAATTTCAGGTTTTCTTTCTCTAATCCCAAAACTTATTACTGAAGCACCTTGAGCTGACTTGCTGCAATCGTTTAACCAAGCCCAAACGGTCAGCCAGTCATCATCGTGTTCATTTAATGAATCAATTTTGAAACAGTTTTGGCGCATTTTTGTTTCATATCTGTTTCAAAATCTTTTAAAGTTTGATAGAATAAAAGATTTAGAAGTTTTTATATTTTTCTGATAAGATTTGATTACAGCAAAAAGCCAGTGCGTCCCGTGGAAAGTTCGGCACTGGCTGTTGCTCCAAACTCAATGGAGACTTATCTATTATGACCTATCGAGATGACCTCAATAGGTGGTTAGTCGTGCGATCGCTTTCTGATATGCAACGAGTTGTTGTGGCTCGTTTCCGCACACAATCAAATGCCGATGGTTATTTACATGTTATTCGGCGCTTAATTCCCGACGGTAAATTTTTGGTGGTATTTGATGGCGATGTAAAATCTGAGTGTGAAGATTGCGGATAATCGCCCCACTTCATGACAGCATCTATAATTAATCTTGCCCTGTCAGTAACCCAGCCCTGAAGGGACTGGGCTTGTAAGAGAAATCAAGCAAGCCGTACTGACCAGACCACTCGGTAAAACGAGTAGCCGTTATTTGAGTCACGACACCTCGGAATGCGAAGCTAGTTCCGCGCCCTGTCGCTTGTGATTAAACAGTTCTAAGGTCACTGGAACAGTGTTGCAAGCCCAACAAGCTCTTATAACTGGTCGTTCGCGCAGCGTCTCCCCTTGGGAGAAGCTAACATCACCCCGAAAGGGAGGCACATCGTGTGCAAACATTATGCGTACAGGGTGAAAAGTTTGAAACGGTAATTGTCCCGTTGAAAGTGCAGTACAACAGCACACCAAACAGAGTAGCCCCAAGGCGGTAATGGTTTCACTCATATCCACGGCGATTAAAATCGTGGTCAGTAAGCTTGTCAAACTGTTCGTGCCGCTTCCCTCTCAGCTTTGAAAAGCTGAGTTTCCCGCATCCTGTGTATTCTTATGAAAGTTCGTTAACCATGTCTGAAGAAGATATTCGTGCCACGCGGCTAGAAAAAGTAGAACAGCTAAAGCAGCTAGGTATGAATCCCTACGCCTATCGTTGGGAATCTACCCATAATGCGGCTGAATTGCAAGAAAAATATGCGGATTTACCCAACGGTGAAGAAGTCGATTTAGAAGTGGCGATCGCCGGACGCATCAAGTTACGTCGCTTTATGGGTAAACTTGCCTTCGTCACCTTGCAAGATGAAACTGGCACAATTCAGCTTTATCTAGAGAAAAAACGCATTGAAGAAGGCATGGCAGATATTGTTGACAATGCTTTCAAACAACTCGATAAACTCACAGATATCGGCGACATCTTGGGCGTTAAAGGCACTATCAAACGAACTGAAAAGGGCGAGTTATCTGTTTACGTCAAACAATACACTATTTTGACCAAATCTCTGTTACCCTTGCCTGATAAACAGCATGGGTTAACGGATGTTGCCAAGCGCTACCGTCAGCGATATCTTGATTTGATTGTGAACCCGGAAGTGCGGCAAACTTTCCGCCGTCGCGCCCAAATTACTGCTGGTATTCGCCGCTACCTAGAACAACGGGATTTTCTGGAAATTGAAACGCCAGTGTTGCTAAGTGAAGCCGGCGGTGCCGATGCGCGTCCTTTCGTCACTTATCACAACACGCTGGAAATGGAATTGTATCTGCGAATTGCCACAGAATTGCATCTCAAGCGGTTGATTGTCGGTGGTTTTGAAAAGGTGTTTGAATTAGGGCGGATTTTCCGTAATGAGGGAGTTTCTACCCGCCACAATCCTGAATTTACCTCAATTGAAGTTTACCAAGCTTACGCCGATTACAACGACATGATGGCGCTGACAGAGGGAATTATTACCACTGTCGCCCAAGAAGTTCTCGGTACGCTGCAAATTACTTATCAAGATACGGCAATTGATTTGACTCCTCCTTGGCGTCGGGTAACAATGCACGATTTAGTTAAGGAATATACGAGTTTGGATTTTAACGCTTTCCAAACTTTAGAAGAAGCGAAAGCAGCAAGTAAAAACGCTGGGCTTGAAGGTATAGAAGATTGCTCATCAATTGGCAAACTTTTAAATGAAGCTTTTGAGCAAAAGGTTGAAGAAAAGTTAATTCAGCCTACCTTTGTGGTTGATTACCCGGTAGAAATTTCGCCATTAGCCAAACCGCATCGTTCTAAAGTTGGTTTGGTAGAGCGATTTGAGTTATTTATCGTCGGGAGAGAGACAGCTAATAGCTTCTCAGAATTAACCGATCCGATTGAACAACGCGATCGCCTAGAACAACAAGCTGCACGCAAAGCCGCTGGTGACTTAGAAGCGCAAGGTGTAGACGAAGACTTTCTGACTGCGTTGGAATACGGGATGCCGCCGACGGGTGGGTTAGGTATTGGAATTGATAGGTTGGTAATGTTGTTAACTGATTGTGCGAGTATTCGGGATGCGATCGCTTTTCCGTTACTCAAGCCAGAAAAATCAGAACCCGAATCAACGACTTAGCTGTAGCTGTAGGATGCGTTAGGCATCAGCCGTAACGCACCCTACAGAACTACAATCGATGATTTTGCGCTCATTCCTAATAAGTTCTAAATTTGATTCGATTCTGGTAAAAATTCCGAATTCAGCGCTTGCTCCCAAGTGTAAGGACATATTTCTGGAAAAACCTGTTCACCTAATTGCATCTCTCGAATCGCCAAAGCTAAACCTAATTCATAAGCAGTGAGAAAAACTTCCTCTAAGTAAGCTTTCAAACTAGGGCTATCTGACAAAAGCAACTTAATTTGAATACGTTGCTCTCGAATTGTACCTAACCAACTATTGCTACGTTTATCAGCTTGAAACTGCCATTTTAATAAATGTCCCAGCAAGATTCCCAGCCGATTTCTCAGTTATTGCCGTTCTTTTCTACCCAAAGTTTCAATTTCTTCAATCAGGTTGATCGTGTCTAATTGATCCCACTGTTGAGTTGTCAGCAACCTCACCTGTTCTTGAGTCCAAGCATAGAAATCTGTTTTATATAGGTGAGATTTGTACATCCTTTGTAAGCTTAATTTTTCGCCCGCGCATCAAAAAAAATTATGATTGGGTCTGGTCGTAGTAAACCCAATCAAGAAATTAATTAACTATGACCAATGACCAATGACCAATGACCAATAACCAATAACTAATTCGCCACTTCCGCCAATTCAATCACGCGCCCTTCATAATCCTTAACCAAAAAATTCAAAGGCTTGCGATTGCGAATCTTGAACTTCAAGCCGCGCATTTCCACACGCATTAAAATCATATCCAGGCAATCACGATCGAAGCAAACGTGACGTTGCTGACTTTTGCTGCCTAAACTAGCTCCAGTAATGACGTGTAACTGGGTGTTTTTCTTTAATTGATACCAAAGCCCTTCGCTAGCATTATTCATCATTCTGCTGCCGGAAAATGTCGGGCTAGCTGACATGTAAAGCGGATCGATTCCGGCGGCGCCTATACTTTGCTCGTAGTTGTAGTAGTAGTGCAAAGGTACTTCTGCTGCTGGCAAATCTAGCAGCCCTTCATACAACTGGCGGGCAATTTCCAAATCTGACACCATAACGGTGTGTACTTTTGGCGCACTGGTAAGGAACATCCACATGGCACCGGCGTAAGCTGCTAGCAGCATCACCATAATACCTTGGGTGGAAAATAAGCTATCTAACGGCAGGGAAGGCAAAAATGAGCCTAAAGTATAAGGTTGAATCAACAACGGTGTCACACTAACTGCTATAACCATGAACACATCTAGGATTTTATTGAGGAATAGCTTTTATTATTCAAGGGTACAGACTAAAATAAAGTCCGTATTTCTAGTGTATCAATAACGAACTAGTCTTGATGTTACTCACAAACAGACACGATCGCGATTAGCTGGAGGACACTTTATGAAAAATTTAAGTGTAGACCAGGAAATATTCATTTCTAATAACATTCATTCTAACAACATACATTCATTTGGATTGTGCAAATACCACATTTCCCCGAAGCTAATCACCCACTAGTTAAATCGCTGTTTCATCACAGCGATCAGGAACTTTTGGATTTATTTCAGTCCCATCCGGAAGCTGGAAAATACTTTACGGCGATGTTTTGCCGTTATAGCCCGATAGTGTACACGTTGATTCGCCATTCAGCGCGATCGCCTGTGCAAGCAGATTATCTGTTTGCCCTCACTTGGCGACACATATACTACGAACTTGGTGGACTTGATTTAAGTGACGCTGAATCAAGCAAAGAAACTTTAACTTTGCAAAATTGGCTAATCAATATGACGGCTTTTTGTATCAACGATCTCGAATTACCACCCACAGAAGCAATTCATTATTCTCTGCAAGCAACTTCACCACCTTTATGGTGTTATATCGAACAAGCTTTGGAACAAATGCCTCCAGTTTTGCGATTGATGGTTTTAATGGCTCAAACCTTTCACTGGAGCGAAACTCGCATTGCTGCTTACCTGCAAGCTGAAGGTGAAGCGATCGCTCCAGCAGAAGTAGCCAATTTTCTCCAGGAAGGCTATCTTATGCTAGAGGACAAATTACCTGCGGATGTCCGCGCCATCTACTTGGGTGAAGATTTACCGCAATCCTAACTTAAGTATTAACTCTTATCATGTCTGTTCTCAAATAAACAGTAATTTGGTTACTAACTATTTTATTTTCAACCGTAAAATTACGGTTATTTTTATGAAACAAAAACATTTATTTTTCAGTAATTTTTCTGGAAAACTATTGCCAAAATCTCAATTTTGTGCTGTCTCGTATTTACTGTTTGCAGTTTTGCTGAATCCGATCGCAGCGGGTGCGGTAGATATTACCCAACAACTCCACCGCCCATTAAATCATTCAGTGGTGCGAGAATCAAGAGACGAGGCTGATATGTTGGTGCGTCAAGGTGAACAACAATTAGCCTCAGGAAAATCCGATAAAGCAATTGAGTCTTGGTTGCAAGCATTGGATATTTATCATTTGATTGGCGACTTGAAGGCGCAAGGTTTAGTTTACGATTTAATTGGTAGAGGTTACGTGCAGCTGAATCGATTAAAAGAAGCTGAAGATCCAATGCGTCGAAGATTAGCGATCGCTCGCGATACTCAAGACTTTCAAGGACAGATTTTTGGACTAAATAACATCGGTACGTTACTGCTGCAAAAAGGAGAATTCACCGCAGCGGCTGAAACTTTTACAGAAGCAGTTACAATTGCTAGCGATGTCAAAAATATTGAAGGACAAGGACTGTCTTTGAATAATTTAGGTTTGGCGACACTCAAGCTAGGAGATTATAACAAAGCAATTAAGCTGTTGGAAACTGCTTTAATTTTCCGGCGTCGAACACCAGATGCGATCGCCGAGGCAAATACCTTGAATAATTTAGGCGATGCTTACCTAGCCGCCAGCAATTATCAAGATACCATTGGTACATATGGTTCGGCACTGCGAATCGCAAAAGTTACACGCGATCGCACCAACGAATTACGAGCAATTGACGGTTTAGTTACAGCTCACCGTTCTGTGGGAAGATATGAACGCGCTTTCGACTTACTAGAACAGCGTTTAGCACTAGCTACAGAATCAGAAAATTTAGCAGAGAAATTAAAATCTTTTGAGTCTTATGCTTTATTGTACGAGCAACTAGGTAACTATCCCACCGCCCGCAATTTTTATGAAAGAGCAATTATCCTAGCGCGGACATTAGAAGATAGCAAGCGCGAAGTTTTATTGCTTGATAGACTGACGCAAATGCTAAAACTGTCAAAAGTCCATCGATAACTTATTACCCGACGACTAAAGTCGCGGCTAAACAAACAAAGTCCGCCTACGCGGACTTCGTGTTTAAAGGAACACGCAGGTGGGCTTTGTTCGTATAGCCTCAGACTTCAGTCTGAAGGTCTGAAAGTGTAGAGCGACAGATTATTTGACCGCAAGAACAAATTCTATCATGGGAGCGCTAATTAACCATAATTCCCGAATTAACCTCTTCCCTGCCTTGAACGTCCGTTCAAGTCTGTCTCTCTGTTGACTCCCAGAGGGACAGGTTTTGCGTGGTCAGACCAGGGATTCTTTTTTATTACGGGTGATTTCAAAGGACTGTCTTCAGTTTTTCCCACCTAAAGGACTACAACATGAAAGCGATCGCTCAAGTACTTTCCCAAGAGTCCTCTGCGTTGATCGGACTTGCTGCCACACTCAGGTGAGTTAGATCGGATTCTCCGTTTGGCTGCTTAAACCGACAGTTGCAATTTTTTGATAGGTCAGTCCAGGAGCTTAATTTATGGGTCAATTTCTGCAAAAGTATACTTAGAGGTGCATAAATTAATTTTGCTTGCGCCTATATAAAATAAGAACGTCTTAGAGCTTGACTTTTTGATAATTAAAAATATTATCAGTCAACGATTTCAGCCATTCTAAGATAAATCCAGTTATTAGCTGTTCAGAGTATAGCTGCTGCCAATAGCAGTTATTAAGATTGCTTTATGTTAGTCAATCAAACCGACATAAAGCAACCAACACTTGCCGTTGATTTTTGTCCTGCTTGGGGCGATCGCGCTGTTCTACGTTACTGCCGCCTTTGAATGTGAAACGAGTGTTTTACAGCCGCGTCAAATTTTAGTCGTCAAGACGTATTCTAATTCAAGAATACGGCACCATTTTTCTCAATTCTCATTGCACTTTTATCCATATTCACGTCGGTTGTTTCCTTGAAGGAAAGTTGCAACATACCTTCTTGAGAAGATCCTTGTGGTGTCACCATCAACAGTCCTTTATCCTGACGGTAGAAAGTAACCGTTACAGGAGTGTTTAAACCTTGCAGCATCACCTCAGATTTACCTTGCAGGGTTCGCGGTGCTGTATCGCCAATTACTTGGTAGCTAATAGGTGCGGCTGTTTGATTTACCAAGCGGACACCTACTTTGCCACTCATGGGCATTACCATTGCGACAGCGGGTTGTTGCTGTTGTGGCGATGGTGTTTGGATTACGGAAGTTTGGCTTTGTTGTGTAGAGTTGGTGACAGCACCAGATGAATTAGTCATGCCTTGTTGCGATCGCATCATCGACGACTGGCTGTTATAATTGTAATTCTGCGATGTGCTTGTTCCATCAGGCGTTTCACCACCTACACCCATTGTTGTTTGTTCCGGTGTTGGATTCGCAGAGGTGTTGTTGCGAATAGGAGTTTGCCCTTGCATTCCCATTTTTTGAGTGAAAGCATTAGGGGGACATCCTTGAGGAACCATAACTCGATTATTGTGTGGTTCTTCGTAAAAAATCCGAGGGCAAGGATTAATTTGGGGAGTAGATTGTTGAGCGATCGCCGCATGTGGAACTGCTGGCAAACCAATAAGCAGTCCGCCAAAAATAGTGCCTAGCAATTTCGCCGAATTCTGCCAATTCTGTTGATGTTTATTCATTTATTTATTCTCCAAAATCTTTACGTTTGATATCTTAAAAAATATTATTTAAATGTTAGCTAAGAAATAATAACCTTGACCTCTAACTAATAGGTGAATAAATCAAAACCGGAAAGTTTTTATTTCAACCTTAAGTAAAATGTAAATCTATCATTAGTTATAGTTTTGGTAAAAATTAAGAGGTAAGAATTGCTGAAAATTCCCACCTCCTAACTTTATATTTGATTTACGCTTCTTCCCACATTTTGCGAACTAGATCGGGCAACCAGCTAGCAATTTCCTGAATTCGTTCTTGTGATAGTTCGTCTTTAGTGGCAGAAAATATTGCCATGACTACCTTTTCGCGGTCAGCATTAGGTGGCATTGTACCTTCATTAGCGACCCGAAATAAAAAGCGATCGCTATCAATCTTAAAGATACCAGGACCATCCCAAGGTGGACGCACCCGACTTAAAAATCCGACAATTGGATTTGTATCGTGCCAGAGTTCGGCAATTTCCATTTGTAGCGCTTTATCTTCAGTTTCTTCGGCTGGTTTGTGCAGTTCCGCTTCTACGCGATCGGCAGCTTCGGTACTCATCAAATCGCGCATCACCCGGAATGCGACTTCTGTGATATCTCTAGCATCGAAGATATCTGGCAAACCACCATTCACCATCACCTTTTCCAAAAAGGGCAAATCTTTCTCAGCGATTGGTGCAGATGAACGTGAGTCTGGGTTTTTCGACAACTTATCCTCATAGTTGTCTATCAGATTACGCCCTTTATCGGTTATTTTTGCCTTCTGAAAGCGACCATCGTTTGTAAACTCAGCATTAATGTACTGATTTTGATTTAGGTAATCTAAATGAGCTAATAAATCTGCTTCTGATAATTTGTTTCCCGAAAAATCAACTTCATGCAATTCTTGCCCACTTTCGGCAATTTTTTTTAGTAAATCGTAGAGCTCGTGTCTGACTATAGAAATTGGCATCTAACCCTCCACAAATGCTTTTATATATGCGTTTTCGCCGAGTGCGATTTTTACCAATAGCAAGCTAGCAGTTTGAATAACTACTAAAAGAAACTTCAGCAGTAGGAATTTCAAACCGCTAGAGACCAAATTGATGGCTCAAATCTCATGGCTTCGCAATATAAATTACAAATTAAATTTATACCTTTGCATCTGTCACAGGAAACAATTGTCTGTTAAAAAACTAAGACTCAAGAGTGATTGGTAAAATGACAGTGAAGGTGGTGCCTTTGCCAAGAGTGCTTTCAACGTGAATTTGACCTTGATGGGTTTGGACAATAGCTTGAGCGATCGCGAGTCCCAAACCCGAACCGGTGGCAGTTTCGCACTTTTTATTTGCTGTATTGTGGGTACGTGCTGGATCTACTCGATAAAAGCGATCGAACAAGCAAGGTAAAGCCTCGCTGGGAATACCAATCCCCGTATCACTCACTTTAATTTGCAAAGCGGGGCTATGACGTAGCCGAGAAACCGGATTTATTGCCTCAATCCGCGTCAATTCCACATTTACCCGTCCACCAGATGGCGTATACCTTAAAGCATTGCCAATCAAATTTGTGAACAACCGCACTAGTTGATCCCACTCGCCCACAAGTGTAAACCAATTGTCGAGCAATTCAAGGTTAATTTCCGTAGCTGGGGGGTCAATTAAGTTTAAAGTTAGAGTGATGTTTTTTTCCGCAGCTAGCAGATGTTGTTCTTCAATCACTTCCATCAGCAAAGCATCAAGGGGACAAGGTGAAAAAACATCTTTGCTAATACCACTATCTTGCCTTGCGAGAAATAGTAGATCGTTGACTAACTTCCCCAAACGCTGCGTTAAGCGTTCTACTATTTTTAATTGTTGGCGATAGTGTAAAGAAGTAGGATTTGCATCTCTCCATTCCAAATCATTGAGAGCAACTTGCACATTAGTTTGAATTAAAGCGATCGGACTTCTCAGTTCGTGAGAAGCATCAGCTGTAAATTGTTTCAGACGTTGGTAAGACTCACCCACCGGTTCCATTGCCTTACCTGAAAGAAACCAACCACTAGCACCCACCGAAAGCACCATCAACCCAGTACCCCATGCCAAATCAAAAATCAACTGACGACTCGGTTTAGTCACCTCAAACCAAGGATGACTAACACGCAGATATCCTAAAACCTGCCGTCCGACTTCCACCCGTTGCGTAACTTGCCGCAGCAACATCGGGGGGGGAGTGGGGAGTGGGGGAGTGGAGGAGGGGAAAGACAAGGGAGAGGGGGAAGCAGGGGAAGCAGGGGAAGCAGGGGAAGAAATTTCCCCTTGTCTCCTTGTCTCCTTGTCCCCTTGTCCCCCCACTCCCCCCACTCCCCCACTCCCCCACTCCCCCACTCCCCTAACCACACGCACAGTCTCACCCATGCGGTTAACATGAATAGGAATATTCAGCGGTTGAGATAAAGTTGACCAAATTAATTCACCAGTCGGACTAAACCACTCTAAGTCGATATGGTCATCTTCTACCGTGTCCGCATTGTTGGCAAAATTAGCTGACACATTAAGCCGGAACTGACTTAAATTAGGCTTTATCGAGTCAATCACAAACGTAGACGCGCAACGACTTGTCGTTAGACATCGCTCTACTACTTCCACCACATGATTCAAAGTATCGTCAATCCGCTCAATCAACGTACTGCGGACATATAAATACACCCCACTAGCAAACACTAGCAGTAGTACCGCTGTTACAGCAGTGTACCAAAGAGCGAGACGGCGACGAGTAGCTTGAAACATACTTGTTAGTCATTAATCATAAATAATCAGTTTTTCTTAGTTATTACTTTAAATGTTATTTACTCTGCCTACCGAAAAGCAGAAACCATTAAGCGCAGAGTAGAGTAGGCATTCATTTTTTTACCCGCAAACAGCGCGACTTTAGTTGCTTCTTCTCTTTTGGCAAAGGGCACTGAAATCTAAGTTACTATTAATGCTTTTAGCTGAGAATATGTCTTCAGTGCTATTACTGAGTATATTTGGGATTAACCTCCTCACAATTCCATATTCTCACTGAAGTGGTCTTTTAGGTAAACAGGTTAAATTCTTCTTGTAAAGACGTTACGAGGAGAAATTAATAATTATCAGCAAGTTTAACTACTAAAAATTCCAACGAGAATAATCTAAGAAGGAATTTTTTATTGTTTAAGGCAGCGATCGCTCTCTTTTTTTAGTTGGTTTATTAAGTTACATTTTCTTGCTAATAAATTCAACACAAATAATGCATTGGTATTACATAATTTTCAATTTTTCAACAAAGGAGGTGATGTTTCAAATAGTTTAAATTTCAAATGCAAAATTTCAAATGCTAACAACTAATGCTGGCACTCATCCTGGAATTACGACTGTATACAACTTAAGTAGTTTTTCCAAGATAAGACAGTTATCAATGCACTCTCGGGCTTACCAGGGAATCTCTATCAAACAATAATTAACAAAACCCGATTAGTTTGAATGAGTGAGAAAACGAGAGTTAATCACATTTACACAATTGACACTACCTACACCTCGGAGAGATTTTTGACATCATGAAAAACAAAGTTTTAGTTATTCTAGCCGCTAGTGCTACCGCTTTGGGCACCGCCATTTTTGCAGCACCTGCTCATGCGGTTGATCAAAATGTACAGGTTTCAGTTAGCGTCGATCCAGTAATTTACTTGCGTACTTTCAAAAACATTGATTTGCGGATTAGCCAAGGAGAATTAGGTGGAAAAGACGGCGATCAAATTCAAGAGAAAACAGACGGTTCTACTCTAATTACCAGAACTACTCCAGATGCACTGAATAGTGGTGCTGCTGGAAATAATACTTCTGCTGAGAAAACCGTGAAAGAGTTATTCGCCGTTTGGGGTAATTCTCCAACAAATATAAAGGTAACAGTTGAACCCGATGCAACGGCAGACATGCTCTCAAACAGTCAAACCGGAACTGCACTGAGAAAGGCAAAAATGACAGTTTCTGAGGTCACTGGAGACAAAGAGGGTCCTTTTAATGAGAATGGTGATCCGAAAGTAGGAGGAGTAAAACTGAAATTTCAATTTTACGCTAGCAATGGCACCACTGAAGCAAAACCGACAGCAGGTACTTACACCGGAGGCATACTGAAAGTCAGAGCAATATCAAATCCATAACCAAATTTAAGTAGTGATAATTTCTGGTGCAGGCGTTTCTTTCGCCTGCTTCCATTATCAATTAGGCACAAAGTAATCTCAGAACAAGTATTGAGAAAAACGTCATCTGTAAACTTTGTGTGCAAAATTTGTAAAAGGTCAGTTTTGATACAATGAACCGCCAACGCAATTTTCAACGCTGTTTGGCTATGGTTGTCGCACTTGTTGCTTTGCCCCAACCTCAAGCTTTTGCACAATCCACACCTCCTCCAGATCCAACAAACACTTGTCAACTGTCTGTTTTGCCCCAACGACTGCCAATAGAGAAACTTAAGTCTGAGGAATTATTAACTAGGGCAACCGGTACGGCAACAAATCTAAACGAATTACTAGCCCCTCCCGACTTATCATCCTACAATTCGAGCATCACCCGCCAACTAGAACAGCTTTGGAGATTGCGGGTTCCTACAGATAAAGTTTCATCTGTTACTTCTAATTATCACTTTGACGGCTCTAGTGCAAACAGTAATCCGTTTAACGCTAACAACGTTGTTCTAGAACCTTTGTCTATTCAGAGAATATCAACAGACCAAAACACCAACACCACCGTAGTGCAGGGAGGTGTGAGGTTGCAATTCCGAAGTTTATCCAGAATTAGACCCGGTAGCTATTCGGGTGGCTTAATAGTAAGCGTGCAATACGAGGGTTGCTCATAGGAGAGCTTGAAGGGTGAGTGTGAAGTTAAATGAGTTTTTTTGTGTGAGGAAGTTAAAAGTTCAAATGTTCCGAAAAACTACAGGTATCGCGCTAAGTTTAATTGGGGTCTTAGCCTTGCCAATGTCTAGCACCACCGCGATGGAAGTTGGTGTTAGTCCACCCCGATTTGAAGTGCAAATTAATGGCAAAACGCGCTCTCAGTCAATTAACATCAAAAACTTTTCTTCCGAACCAGTGGAAATGAGGGCTTTCATCGGCACTTGGACGATGAGTGAAGACAACCAAGTGCAAGAAATTGAATCTAGTGAGCAATCTCTAGATCAGTGGATTGTCTTCACTCCCTCTAGATTTACCATTCCACCCCATAGTTCTCAAACTGTACGCTTCGCTATTCGTCCGAAAGTCAAGCCTGCGGCTGGTGAACACCGCGCTGTGCTTTATTTCGAGGAAATTCCTTCGGGCAAGCAAGATCCACAATCCGTTACTACCGTCGGTCGCTTAGGTATTATTATTTATGGCTATGCAGGAGATATCAAACGAGTTGGTGTCCTCAACTCTGTGAATGTGGACGCTAAACCAGATCAAGTGACAGCGGTATTTGATGTTTCCAGTACAGGTAATGCCCATGTCCGCATGAAGGGTCAATATGCAATATACCGTGCTGCCAACTATCCAGGAGCCTCGGCAACAAAACCCCTATCTAATACAGGCAATTCCAAGGCAAAACTTCCAGATAATGTATTAGACGTGGGTTCTTTAGAATTACCTCCAGTTTTACCCAGTAATCGTCGTCAGTTGTTGCTGTCCATAGCCAAAAAATTACCTGCTGGAAATTACGTCTTGGATCTCAATGGCGATTTGAGCGGTACGTCAATTGATAAAGGCATTCCCTTCACAGTTCCGGTTGCGACTGGTAACGCGCAGCCTGCAACTAAGCCTGTAACATCTTCTAAAAAATAGCTTTTGCCGTTACAAAAATTCCTTTCAGGGTGTGTCAAATCAACACACCCCTAAATCAATTTGCTTGTCTATTTAACGCAACAGGACAAGGGGAATATCTCATAAAAACTTTCCCCATCTCCCCATCCCGCTTACAGTTCACAGCCTAGATATAGGCTGGCTATTGCAACCTTTGTGCTTACGTATGCTCTACCTAGCTTTACCACCTGCGCCCCCGCCAATTTTCATTACGTTGACACCTGAACAGGTTGCTAACAAATCGGATATAGAACAAATTTTTGCGGCTGATTCAATAAAAACCTCGCTACAAAATAGTGCAACTAAAGCACAAACTAAGATTTGTCGATCGCCACAACTTCCGCCTCATAAATCCGATCTTGTCAACAACTTATTAGGGAAAATGCTGGCGGCTTCTAATCAAGCAAGAGAAGCTATAGTTTGCAGCACATCCCAAAAGAAAAAGTCGGTAATTCTAAGTTTCCAAGCACAAAATCAGAAACAAAAACAAGCAAAAGGTTTTTTACCAGCCGCCGACCAAAAAACAGAAAATACTACCACCGCACCAGTATCAAGTTCTCCTGAAAATAGTTCACTTACACCTAACATTGCGACAGTTGACGAGGAAGTAACAGCCTCTGCAAATATAGAACCTCAAAATACTGCAACGCCAGCAAATACAAATACTATTTCTGGTGAGCAACCTGGGTATCAAAAGTTAATTAGCAGCTTATCTAATAACAAATCTGCGGAGAAAAATACGATAGGTAAAATTCTTTCAGCAGTGCAAGAATTAATTAGCGTTTCTCTTTATGCTTCGCTAAATAATATTGGTAATGATGCGGTAAAATCAGATAATCAACATTCTGAAGAAATAGCGATCGCCACTCCTGAAGTTTCTACTTCTGGACAAACTACAGATAATAAAAAGCCAGAATATAACAGCAGCAATAGTGTTACCCAAGAAATTGCTACTAACACAAATGCACAGACAGGAAAAATTCTGGCAATTGTGCAGGAACTAATCAGCGTTTCTATATCTGCTTCCTTAAATAATAAGCTCAAACCAGATACAACAACTTCAGAAGAAATAGCTAGTTCTATACCGCAGGAAACATCTAATTCCACAGAAAACACTAATTCCTTAACAGCTAACAATAATAAAAATCCAGAAAATAATATTGCTAATGCTTCTAACCAAGAAAAGGTAGCAGCAAACAATAATATTACTAATAATGACAGTAAAAATACGTTAATAGAAAAACTTACCGGAAAAGGTTCTATCCAGCTAGCCAAATCTCCCGATGAGCCTTTTTTGGTGGGTGTAATTATCAACGGTCGAGAAGTAGGTACTTTAGATATTATTCAAGAGGGAAATACTCTTCTAATTCCTCTAGAAAGCTTTGGTGAAATTGCTGGATTTAAGGTAGAAAATACTGATACCGCAACCCAAGTAAAGACTCCTTTAGGAGTTGTCAAGCTACAACCGAATTCTTTAAAGCAAATTAATGGTATTATATACATTATTAAGTCTGCACTTAAAGATGAATTAAGCATAAATGTAGAGCTGAACACTGCTGATTTAAATTTGCTTACAGACTTACCTTGGCGGGGTGGTAGTGGACAATATCGAGCAAGAGCGGCTGATTTAAAACCAGAATTTTTTGCACCTAGCAGCGGACTTTCAAACTTTAGGCAAGAGTTAAATATTGATACTAATGGCGGAGATACAAGCCTACGTAGTTCTTCACTTTTGGGTGGTAGACTAGGAGGATGGGCATATCGTTTGCGCTTAGATAATAATTTTGTCGATCAACCAGACGTTTCTGAATACTTTTTATATAAACATAGCGGTCGATTTCTTTATCAATTAGGACGGCAACAAGTAGGGTTACATCCGCTGTTAAATGGCATTGATTTAACGGGTTTTCAATTCGGTTATAGCAATCTTCCAGAAGGAAGCTTTGGTAATAGTTATAGTGCAAATGAGCTTTTGTCCAGACGATCTAGACCTATACAAAGTTTTCGTGGTAAAGCTGAACCAGCAAGTTTTGTACAACTGAGAGTTGGTGGTTCTGTAGTTGCTCAACAGCAGGTAGGATTTAACGGATTATACGAATTTGTTGATGTCAATTTGCCTGTCGGTCAAAGCAATGAAATTGAAGTTTTGATTTTTGACCGCAATAATTTACGTGTACCCCGCGAAATTAGAACTGTCAGAATTAATGCCTCTGATTTGCTACTTCCCGCAGGTGGTAATGTACAGTTAGGTGGGTTAGGTTTTAGCGGAAATTTAGTCCAAAATGGTTTGTTTGGAGATATCAATTCTGATTATCAGGGTAAACCAGTTGGTTTTTATCAATTGCGGCAAGGACTTTCAAGTAATTTAACTTTTGAAAGTTCATTACAAGCGGTTCCCAATGCTTTGCAAAGTCAAGCTGGTTTAATTTGGCGTTTGGCAAATCCAGTGATTTTATCTGCAAGTGTTGGGACTTCTGCTAATAAGCTTGGTTACTCGGCAGATTTAGATGTGCAGTTAAACAGATTGGAAATTAATGCTAATTCTCAATCATTACCAGAAGGATATAGATTATTTAGAAACTCTACACAATTATTTAATCATAGTCTGGAACTAAAATATCGCTTCGGTAATACTCTCAATTTGGGATTTCTTGCCCGCAATCGCAAAGATGATAGCAGTTCTGCTAGTTACATTTTACCTACTTTTTCAGCCCGACCTTTTTCAACATTATCTTTAAACGGTAGACCAGATTTTGACGGACGGTATTTATTTAATGCTTTCTATCAGCCAAATAGATTAACAAGATTCTCTTTTAATACTTATGGTGATGCATATATTTCCGATTTAACTTATAACTTAAGTAATACTTATCAGCTATCTTTTGGCAATGAATTTGGTGGCAATTCAGCACCTCGTTACTCTATAGGTATTGGTCATAATCCCAGTGACCTGAGGGCACTCAGTTGGAATTTAGGAGTGTCATATAGAGATGGAGAAATAGGACCGCTTGCAGGTGCTAGTATGCAGGTTCTTCCAGGGTTATTTGCCAGAATTGAATACCAAGGCATACCCTCCAGAACTAGAGGCAATTTTGGCGGATTTGGCGACGATCGCCTGAGTTTATCACTGGTATCAGATTTATCTTTTGCCGGGGGTCGAGTCGCCCCAGCTAACTATAGCGGTATTGGCAAAGATCGCGGGGCGATCGCTGGACGCTTAGTCGTACAAGGTGAAAACAAAAAGTTTGATTTAAGTGGTTCTAACGTCCGCGTATACGATAAACGCAACCAAAGTGTCGGCGCAGCTAGAACCGATTCTTCTGGTAACTTCTTTGTCGGCAACTTGCCTGAAGGTAACTATATAGTTGAACTCGAACCTGATGAATTACCTGTAGAACTCTCGATATCGAAAACTTCTACAGTCGTTCAAGTCGCTACCTCTGCTGTCACTAAATTAGATTTCCCCGTTAGACCAGAATACGGTGTAGCCGGACGCATCACGGATGTAGCAGGTCAGCCTATCGAAAAAGTGCGAATTGAACTCATCAACTCTGCCGGTGTCCGCGCTTTATCTGCAATAACTGACCAATTTGGTCTTTATCGCCTTGATGGAGTTCCTGTAGGTAAGTATACATTGCGGGTTTCTCCCCAAGATTCACTCAACCCCAACGATACTTTACCCAAACAACAAGTCGAAATCAAGAGCGAGTTTGTTTATAACCAAAATCTGCAACTACCTATTTCTGCCGCAGCGAAGAGGAAATGAGATAGGGGGATAGGGGGGACAAGGGGACAGGGAGACAGGGAGACAGGGAGACAGGGGGACAAGGGGACAAGGGGACAAGAGGACAGGGGGACAGAGACATGAGGAAAGGATCAATTAAAAGTCATGAGGATTTGGAAGTTTATCAAGTGGCATTTGGTACAGCCATGAAAATCTTTGAATTGTCTAAAAAGTTTCCCGTAGAGGAACGATATGCATTAACAGATCAGATGCGTCGGTCATCTCGTTCTGTGTGTGCCAATTTAGCTGAGGCATGGCGGAGACGTCGTTATGCAGCAGCTTTTGTAGCTAAATTAAATGATTGTGAAGCAGAAACTGCTGAAACTCAAACATGGATTAAATTTGCCGTTAAATGTAATTATTTAGATATTGAGTCTGGTAGAGAGCTTTATGCTACTTACAACCAAGTTTTAGGTAGTTTGGTAAGTATGATTAACAATCCTTCTGTTTGGGTCATAGAAAAATAAACTAACCTCCCCCTGTCCCCCTGTCTCCCTATCTCCCTCTCCCCCTGTCCCCTTGTCCCCCTGTCTCCCTATCCCCCTTGTCCCCCCTCTCCTTTAGAAGCGATCGCTCGATTTAATCTACTATATTTATTATCTAGTTAGATGGGTTACGCTTGTTTATCCCTAGGTAATTATGCCAAAATCTAAGAAGATCGCTCAACAAGTAAATCTTAGTGACCCACAATATTACCTGAACCGCGAGTTAAGCTGGTTGGAGTTTAATCGCCGGGTGTTGCATGAAGCTTGTGATGAGCGAACACCCCTTTTAGAACGCCTCAAATTTTTAGCGATTTTTGGTTCTAACCTGGATGAGTTCTTTATGGTGCGCGTTGCAGCATTAAAGCAACAGGTAGAAGCAAAAGTCAGCCAGTTAACTCCTGATGGTCGCACACCGCAACAACAGTTAGATGATATTAGTTTGAGCTTGCGTCCTGTGGTAACGCAACAGCACCAACAGTTTGAGCAAGTATTAAAACCTAAGCTGGCAAGTCATGGTATCCATATCCTGGATTACATCCAATTGACTCAAAAACAGCGAAGTTATCTAGATAATTATTTTAACGAACAAATTTTTCCAGTTCTGACTCCGCTTGCCGTTGACCCCAGTCATCCTTTTCCTTACATTTCTAATCTCAGTTTGAATCTGGCTGTTGTCATCAAAAACCCAGAAACTGAGGAAGAATTTTTTGCTAGAGTCAAAGTCCCGAAAGTCTTACCGCGATTTTTGGCTTTACCGCCAGAGTTGGGAATTCACCACGATGGACAACCTGCGAATTGGACTGGTGTACCTTTAGAACAGGCGATCGCTCATAATCTGGAATCTCTATTTCCAGGCATGACTATTCAAGAATATCATCCCTTCCGTATTACTCGCAATGCTGATTTGGGACTAGAAGAAGATGAAGCTGACGATTTGCTGTTGGCAATTGAACAAGAACTAAGAAAACGCCGCTTTGGGGGAAATCCGGTACGGCTAGAACTTCAATCCCAAACTCCGGAAAGCGTGCGATCGCGACTAGTAGAAGATTTAGAATTAGCAGAAAGCGATGTTTATGAAGTAGACGGTCTTTTGGGACTGCGGGATTTAATGTATTTTATGGCATTGCCCCTGTCAGAACTCAAAGACGAACCGTGGCAGTCTGTAGTACACCCACGTTTGCAACGGATTAAGGAAGCACGTATAGAACCAGGTGTCTCAGGGGTAGAGGATGGCAGAGACTTTTTTTCGGTGATTCGGGAACGCGATTTACTCGTACACCATCCCTATCAATCTTTTTCTACCTCGGTAGTACGTTTTATTACCCAGGCGGCACACGATCCGGGAGTGTTGGCGATTAAAATGACTCTTTACCGGACTTCTGGTGACTCACCAATAGTTAATGCTTTAATTGCTGCGGCTGAAAATGGCAAGCAAGTATCTGTATTGGTGGAACTGAAGGCGCGATTTGATGAAGAAAATAATATTTATTGGGCAAGGCGATTAGAAAGAGTTGGTGTTCACGTTGTCTATGGTTTGGTCGGTCTGAAAACTCATAGCAAAATTGTCATGGTGGTGCGCCGCGAACAAGACCGGATTATGCGCTACGTGCATATTGGTACTGGTAATTATAACTCGAAAACTGCACGACTTTACACAGATTTTGGCTTGTTCAGCTGTCGGGAAGATTTGGGTGCTGATGTTACAGATGTGTTTAATTTTTTGACGGGATATTCTCGGCAAAAGTCTTATCGCCAGTTGCTGGTTGCACCTGTGAATATGCGCGATCGCTTTTTGGCACTAATTCATCGCGAAATCGAGAATGCTCAAAATAAATTATCCGGGCGCATTGTTGCTAAAATGAATTCTCTAGTAGATCCGCAAATTATCGCCACTTTATACGAAGCTTCTCGCGCCGGAGTGCAAATTGACTTAATTGTGCGCGGTGTTTGCTGTTTGCGCCCAGGTCTTAAAGATATCAGTGAGAATATTCGCATTATTAGTATTGTCGTACGCTTTTTGGAACACTCCCTCATTTTCTAC
>NZ_JBPAOH010000005.1:0-114595 GCF_050875635.1 Tolypothrix sp. VBCCA 56010 | reverse complement strand
AGGTCAGAATGATTCTTTCACTATTGACGCTAGTGGTAAACCCATCCCTGTCGGCGGTGTGCGTGTCAAGCTACCTACTATAGGTTGGGTCAAAACTTATGAAAGATTGCCCCATACCACGACTACTAAGTTATCAATATCTCGGATAGCTGATGACTGGTACATTGCATTTGCATATGAACAAAAATGCCCACTAACACCGAAATCTGTAGATATTGTAGGCGTGGACTTGGGAATCAAGGAACTGGCTACACTCAGCACTGGTGTTACATTCCCTAATCCGAAAGCTTACAAGAAAAATATCCAAAAATTCAAACGATTGTCGAAAGCTCATTCCCGAAAAGAGAAAGGCAGCGCCAATCGTCATAAGTCAAAAATCAAGCTAGCGAAACACCATAACCGTGTTTCAAACATTCGCAAAGACTCACTTCATAAAGTTACCAACTACTTATGCAAAAACCACGCTGTAATAGTAGTCGAAAACTTGAATGTTAGCGGTATGATGGCTAACCATAAGCTTGCTCAATCCATTACTGATTGTGGGTTTTATGAATTCAGGCGACAACTTGAATATAAATCCAAGAAGTTTGTTGCTGTGCTAATTTTGGCGGATAGGTGGTATCCATCATCCAAGACTTGTAGTAATTGTGGCTGCAAAAAAGAAACGCTCACGTTAAAAGAACGAGTGTTTAAATGTGGTCATTGCGGTTTTGTTATTGACCGCGACTTGAACGCAGCAATCAATCTATCGCGTCTGGCTAAGGCGTGAATGCTTTCCGAGGGATAACCGCTTCCATGCTCCCTGTGAAGAAAGAAGTAAATGTCTAGACTTGTCTAGGTTTTATATAGCAGGTAAAATAGTGAGTCGAATAGTTGTAACCACGATTGGTTCTCTTGGCGATCTTCATCCGAAAATAGCGATCGCGCTCGAATTGCGGCAACGCGGTCATGATGTTGTGTTTGCAACCCACAAAGAATATCAAGCTAAAATTGAAGCTTTGGGATTTGAGTTTCACCGGATGCGTCCTGACAATACCGCGCTCAACGATCCTCAAGAAATGGCACGGGTAATGGATTTGCAAACAGGATCGGAATATATTATCCGAAAATGGATTTGTCCGAGTTTGCGCCAGATGTATTCGGACTTGATGGACAGTGCAAAAGATGCAGATTTTATCTTTGCTGGTGAAGGAGTTGTTGCAGCTCCATTAGTAGCAGAAAAATTAGAAATGCGATGGGCATCAAGTGCTATGGCACCGATTTCATTTTTCTCTGCTTACGATCCGCCAGTGTTAGCTCCATTTCCATTTTTAGCTAAACTGCGTCGGTTTGGTGCGATCCTCATCAAGGAGGTATTGGTACGACAGCTCAAGCGTTACGGGCAGGTCGTCCTACCCTCGTAATGCCCTACAGCCACGACCAACCGGACAACGCAGCACGAGTCCAACGCTTAGGAACTTCCCGCACCATTTCCCGCAAGCAGTATTCAGCTTCATCGGCTGCAAAAGAATTGCGTGAATTGTTAGATAATCCCAGCTATGCAGCAAAAGCAACACAAATCAAACGCATTATCCAATTAGAGAATGGTGTTTGTCTAGCGTGCGATCAAATTGAAAAACAGATTATACCAAACAGTAGGGGCGGGGTTTCCCCGTCCACGACTACGTAAACAAAAAAGAGGTCATCATTGACCTCTTTGCAACTCCCTACAATAATTTTTGTTATATAGGAATTACAGTAACCCAGTATTGACACCTTGCTTGCCAGTTGCTAGTTCCACCTTGACGATTTTGCCGCCCATTTTCATAATGCGCTGCTGTTCGCGAAACCAGTTGTCATAGGGAACCAGCTTGGTGAAGTAGGTATTTTGCAGTTCGCGTTGAGTGCGAATGCGAGTTTGACTGGGAACGCAAGCGGTAATTTTAAACATCCGCATCGGGTTAAATCTCCTGTATCTTTGGTGAAAACTTTTTTATGTCTAAAAAATGGGAGTGTATTTTTTACGCAAATCTTTAAATTAATCACTCCAAGGCTGGAAATCAATCATCAATACTAGACAGTTAACACTCATCACTCCAAATATTTAAATTTAAAAAGACAAGCGAAATAACTTTCTAGCACTCACGATTGATTTCCAGACCTTAATCAAGCCGCACCTAAATCATTAAGCGCTGACTAGCTCTTAGCTCAAGCCAGAGGAGATATAGTCGAAGTAAACGCCCATTTCCTTACCGGCGTCAGGACCTACCAAGCTAGCAGTTACTTCCTTCATTGCTTGGATAGATTGCACGGTTGCACCAACGGGTACACCCAAGGAATTGTAGGTTTCTTTCAAGCCATTCAACACGCGCTCATCGAGGATGGAAGGATCTCCAGCCAACATAGCGTAGGTAGAATAACGCAAGTAGTAGTCCAAATCGCGGATGCAAGCAGCATAGCGACGGGTGGTGTACATGTTACCACCGGGACGGGTGATGTCAGAGTACAACAAGGACTTTGCTACAGCTTCCTTGACGATCGCCGAAGCATTAGCGCTGATGCTGGTAGCAGCACGAACGCGCAGTTCACCAGTTGAGAAGTAGCCTTTTAGTTTCTCTAAAGCAGAGGTATCGAGGTACTTACCTTGAACGTCTGAAGAGTTAATGACAGCGGTAATTGCGTCTTGCATGTTGTTAATTCCTTATTTCCAACCGTATTGCAATTGTTTTGTTTCGAGAGAGAAACAAGTTCAACCTATTGCATTGCACCAACTAAGTAGTCGAAGTAAGCGCCAGCTTCACCAGCATCTTCACTTGACAACAAAGAGGCAGCTGCATTCTTCATTGCGGTTACGCCTGAAGCAACAGCGTCAATGGGAGTTCCCAAGGACTTGTACATTTCGCGAACACCGACAACACCGATTTCTTCGATGGGGGTTACATCACCAGAAACAACTCCGTAGGTGATCAGGCGGAGGTAGTAATCCAGGTCACGCAGGCAAGTAGCGGTCATTTCTTGACCGTAAGCGTTGCCACCGGGAGATACAACATCAGGACGCTTTTGGAACAGTTGGTCACCAGCTTGCTTAACAATCCGCTCGCGGTTGTCAGTCAAAACTTGAGCGATCCGAAGACGACGCTCACCACCTGTAACAAAGCTCTTGATCCGATCCAGTTCGCCAGGGCTAAGGTAGCGGGCTTCTGCATCAGCATTCACGATAGCTTTCGTGACGATACTCATGATTTGGATTCCTCCAGTACTAATGAAACCAGAATTTGATTAAACTGGTGCGACTTTTTGGATTGACTGAGTTTTTCTCGTTTTCTTAGACAAAACACTTGCAAAATTGTTTGTGTTGTGCTAGGAATTTCGATTTGACTTGGGTAAATAGAACTACACAAGCCGTAAAACTCAGATACCTTCCGCAAAATATTTTCGGGCATTATGTTGAGCAATTATGACTGCTCTTAACACTTTGTAATATTTATTTTCAGATTTGCAGTCGCACAGACAATCTGAAAGCTTTGTTGCGAAAGGTTGGGAGGGGAGTGGAGAGGGGGATAGGGGGGGAGGGGGGGAGAGGGGAGAAATTTCTCCTTGTCCCCCTTGTCCCCTTGTCCCCTTGTCCCCCCCTCCCCCTGTCCCCCTAAGCGCTACCTAGCACGTCCGCCGGTTATAACAGACGGTGACAAGCTAGACCAGGATTGTTTCACCAAGTCCGCAGCCGCTTGGACGCTACCGAGGTAGTTACCCGCAGGTAAAGATGGGAAGCGGTTGTAAGGTACTACGTCTTCACCAAAGTAACGAGCGTACTCTGGGCTTTCGACTATCGCTATTACAGCGGCTTTTAAACCGCCATCAGCCAGCAGCTTGTTGTAAGTGCGTATTTCCGCCTGAGTAGCTGGTGCGCGTCCCAATAGGTGACGGAATAGGAATTCAATCACTTTGGTGTTGGGATAAGGCGTATAGAAGCGTTTGCGATAGATTTCTGAACTAGCTAGATCGCGCACAAACTCGCGCACGGAGATTTCCCCATTCCGCAGTTTGCTTTCCAAGTCAGAACGGCGGAAGTAATCAGGAACCTGTCCGCTAAATACATCCAATACCTGACAGTAAATCGCGTCCATCACCTGCTGCATTTCTGCTTGACCCGTTCCTACAGTCATGCGGTAAATGCGGGATGGTTTGCGACGAGTTGTACCGACACCAACTTCCACCGACTGTCCGCGACCGTCGTTGAAGGAACGACCGAGTTCGATAAACAGCGGTTTGGTTTTGTCGATTTCGCGAGTTCTCGCCGCCAAATCTGCGATCGCCTTGCCCAAAAGCGGCATTTTCGCCACATCCATACGCGGCTCCACCGTCTCAAAGCTGGGCACAACCACATCATCGTTTTGTTTGGTGAGTTGGTTGTACAATTTCTGAGAGTTCGGGTAGTTCGCCGCCGGCAATGTTAAGAAGCGGTTGTAAGGCACTGTATCTTCACCAAAGGCTTGCAGATACTCAACACTGTTCACCATCGCCCCAATAAAAGCACGCAGCCCTTGACTTGCCAGTATCTGATTATACTTGCGAATTTCTGCCTGATCTAATGGCGCACGACCTAAGAAGTGCTTGGTTCCCAGTTCAATTACCTTGGTGTTGGGATAAGGCGCGTAGAACTCTCTTTGGTATAGACTAGAACCACCTAAACCTTCGATGAATTCCTTAACGTTAATTTCCCCGTTACCCAGTTTGCTTTCTAACGCCGTAAATTCGTTTTTCACGATGTATGGAGCAATATCGCGCTCGAAAATCTGCCGGTAAGCAGCACCAATCGCTGTTTTCACAGCAACTTTATCGTTAAGACCTGCTACCAACTTGAAGACTTTGGTTTGTTCGCGCTTCTTGCTAACACCTTGATTAATGCGGGACTGAATTTCCGGTTCTGAGCGAGTTTCGACAGCACCAAGTTCGACAAAGCGCGGCGCTTCTTCCTTGTCAACTCTGTTACCGACGTCTTCGCGAATGCTACCAACGCGCAGTTGTCGCAGCGAAACACCTTGAGGAGTCAGATAACGTTCGTAAGGAACTGTATCTTCACCAAACGCCTCACTGTACTCCGGACTGTCAATAATCGCATCTACAAGCGCGTAGAAGCCCTTCTTAGAACAGATATCGAAGTACTTATTGTTTTCTTGACGACCGTAGGTAGGACGACCCAACAAGCGACGGTGGATGTACTCGATCGCCTTACATACATAAAGCGAAGTCCAGTACATTTTCCGGAACAGATCCGACTTCGCCAAAGCACGGATAAATTCTCTTACAGAAATTTCACCGTTTTCCAGCTTAATTTCTGCTACTTTCAGCCGCTGACCTTCATAAACATCGCGACCAAAAACTTGCAGGTAAGCACCTTTAATTAATGCTTGGGTCGAGCTTTCCGAGTATTTTACACTGACACCGCTTGGTGCTTTTCTGCCTCTTGTGCCGGGTAGCTGATCTAACCTAAACACTTTCGGACCGAGCGTACCTGGGAATTCACCACGCGCTTTCGGATTGCCATTTTGGTTAGAAATACCGGGACCATTGTGAATCAAAATCCGCTTGGTATCTTTGCCAAAAGGCGCCGGACGAGTGCTGGGGTTGCGAGTTTCTTTCGGGAAAATCGCTCCAAATTGAATTTCCAGCGGATCGTTACCAGAACCGTAAACGTGTTGATCTGGTAGTGGCTGTTCGTAGTCAGCGAATGTCGTGATAAACTGAGGAACTTTGCGGAAAGGCGCACTGTAATTTAACAGGTCTTGCTGCGGTCCCCAGTTGCGACATTCTTGAGCTTCTTGACCCAGACCGCGCAAATATGGTACTGTTTCTTCCCCAAAGTAGTCAGAATATTCCTGAGAATCTACCAAAGCATCGACTAAAGCAGATAGACCGCCATTGGAAATAATCGAGAAGTAATCTTGTACTTCTTCGCGGCTACTCGGTCCACGTCCGAGGAAGTGACGGAATGCCAATTCTAAAGCGCGGCTGTTGATAAAAGGCTGATAAAACTGTTTTTGGTAAAGGGGAGATTTGCCAAGGCGTCGGACAAACTCTTTCATCGAGATTGTACCGTTCTTCACCTGAGATTCTAGGTAAGATATCGACTGACTGTAAGCACGGGTAATGTCGCGCTCAAAGATTTGCCGATAAGCCGCTTTGACTACTTCATTTTTTTCACCTGCGCTCAATCCAGTCTTCATGACAAACTTGGGTCTACGCTCTGCCGCATTAAAGTAAATTTGAGGCAGTTCTAACCCTTGTTGGTCGCTGGAGGGACGTTGGCGCAGTTTATTTGATGGAGTGGGTGCTTTGAATTCTCCTAGCAAAACATCCATGTACTGAGTCACAATATCTGCTGCCTCAGCATCCCTGCGGAAAAATGAGAGTGATGCTAGTTTTATTTCTTGCAAAGCAACAATTGTTGCTTCACCAGAACAAGCGTTCTCAATGATTTCTCGCAATCCCCGTGTATTCACGGATATGATGTTGGGATCGCCTGCGACGATCGCATAAGTTGCGTAGCGCAGAAACCACGACAAGTCCCGCAAGCTCTTAGCCATATTGCTAGGACCATAACGGGAAATGTTGATTGGTCTAAAACCTGGAGGTGTCGGACCGCTGGGCGAAGAGTTAAAAATGGAACGTAAATTTTCCAGGAATCCGCCACGAGTTTCCACGTAGGTGACGTTTCCTAATTTCATTCCTTCTTTTACATCAATTCCCCCAGCAGCAACAGTCTCTAGTTCTGGTTCTTTGAGCTTTTCTAAGAAAGCCATTGGCGAACCACCGACAAAAATTCGGTTGGCGGCTCGTGAGACAATAATCTCAGAATTGTCCGTGAGCGTCTGGGCAATTTCTAAACGCTTTGCACCAGATGCAAAATAGCTTTCGAGTTCCTTCAGTTCGCCGGTTCCCAAAAAGCGGTCTTGCTGTTCCGCTTGGGTAATTGTTGACAAAGCTAAAGTTTGATATAGTTGCGGACGCGCAACTGAGCTTCCACCACTTGCCTTAACACTCATCGGATTTCTAAAACTCCCATCATAATTATTTATGTGTTAAGTCTGGGTTCGTTTGCAGCTTGACACATCGGTGTGGTCATCCACTTCCGTGCCACTTTCAAAACTGCCAAAAAAATTTAACCCATTCAGCTTTTAGATTAGAACGTTTTGCGGCGTCTGAGCGTATTTATTAAGAAGTGTGTACAATCTGTAATCTACAAGCGTCTGATTCGGCAAGTGGATGGGAGGCGTCTGTGAGAGAAATCCTAAGTTTTGTGTCGTTAGTGCCTGACGACTGGAAGTCGCGGCTATACGAACAAAGTCCGCCTTCGCGGACTATGAAGAGTGGTGATTTTTAGGTGACGGTGACAAATATGGGTGAGAATGTCGGTAAATCTAGGTTAGACTACATTTTTTCTTTAAATATGTCACCTTTATAACTGACTTTTTATATCATTAAAATATGCTTGAATTTTATCTGCTGATAATGTGACATTATCAGGTTCACAAAAATCTGATGGATTAGTTTTTAATTTGGTTATAATTTCTTCTATAAAAATATAAAAATCAGAACCTATTATTAAATCTGAGTTACATTTACTTGCCAGCAGGCATACTGAAACATACATATTTAGGCTGAATACAGCACTCTTAAATATTTTCGAGTCATTACTGTAATTCCCAAAATAAGCTAACATTATTTCATCTGCACCAATTCCATCTTCTAATAGTATTTTTTGGCAAATTTCATATATCTTATTTTTTTCATGAAAACGAATTTCTTGAAATACGACTTTATCTCCAATAATAAATCCACCAGTTAAACGTAAAAGTTCATTTAGATATGTAGCTTTATTTTCGTCTTCGGCATTTGGCTCTATAACTTGTTGTAAAGTTCTTGTAGTTCTTAATACTGATGGTGAGGTAATTATATAGCTAGTTATACAAAAAACCAAAAAAATAAATATTGAAGTTTGTATAAATGTGGCAACCCAATCTACTTCTTCTTGACAATTTTGATAATTCTGATAATTAGATTGGCAATAAGAATTATAATTAGGGCTTTGACTTTTATACGAAACACAACCAGACAGTAAGCATATAATAGCAATAAAGGGAACTATTTTTAGATGTTTAGCCCAATATAAATGACGTTTTTTCATCTCTATGTTTCTGTTATACCTGATGAATTCGTTGAGAAGCATATATTTAAATTTCTGCTTTAAAAATATGTTTAATAAATAGAAAAATTCCAATTATATTATAATTATCTCGGATATTTACCAAACTGTTTTTCTAGTTGTTTTACTAGGTCTTGGTCAGATGTACCGAAAGTGTTTTCCAACCATTATAAACTGACTGATAAGCATCTAGGTCGTCAATTATACATTTAATAACTACTTGAACAGGAGATTTTATTATGAAACTATTTTCAATTGAGACTTTGCGTCTTTGGAAAACGCAAAATCTCAATTACCTTTAAAAATAGATTACTTAATTTAACTTTCCAAAGTAAATAACGGATACAAATTTAAAAATTTCTCTTCTGCTAAAGTACTGTACAAACTTTGAAGTACATAATATTTTTTACAATGCCGACATTCAACAAAATCCCAACTGTAATAATCAGTTTCCTCTCTTGGTTCTGAATGAACATCTATTATATTACCATCGTCATCATATTCAGGTTCTGTTATAAAATCAAAATAATTGTTTGTAGCTGTTACTTGATTTTTTGAAGAGTTAACATTAAATACAGATGAACCATCTGGAGTTAATGAAGTTAAAATACGACGCATAAAATCATGTTTGTTACACTCTGGATTTTTACATCTGTGATTCGTGACCGTAATTTGAGTTCCATCATCATGCATCTTAAAATTCATTATATATAATATCCTTTTTGAAAACTATAATTTATATTGGCACTAGCCTTTCTAAAAATAAGTGTCAAACACTCACTAACGTATTTTTATACTCGTATTTTAGTGAATCTAGACAGAAGTTTTTTTTAATTACTTCTGGCAAGGTTTAGGTTTTTTAATTTGCAAAACTTTCTGAGTCAGTACTGTACAAACATCCTTATAAATTAACCTTTTCAAGAATTTAATATCCTCAACAAATATACTGGATATTTTAAAATGTATCAAATGCTTATTCCTCGTAATAACACTTAGAAAAACTATATAACCAAGCCTAGACCTTCCCAACCAATCACCCCATAAGCCATTAGTCCCCCGTTACCGCGTCGTGTAGCGCTTTATTTTGCCGCGTGGATTTGTACAGCATTTATGATACTCGCGAAAAAATGATTGATAAATTGCCGCTTTATTGAGGCAATGCACGAGTGCGATCGCTCAAAAATAAATTTCCCGGCTGATTGCGAAATAGAAGTGAGTGAAGCTGTATATATCAACGTCCACTTATAAAAAACTTATATTTATGCGTAATAAATTTTACTTACTATTACATGCTGCTTTGTTCACTCTAGCCCTGATGTGGGCGAACACTTCTGCTGATGGCTTACCAAAACCAAACACGAATCTTGCCTTCAGGTTGACACAGAATATACCTGTTGTACAACCTTGAAATATTCAAGATGCTAATTGTGCGATCGCGTGTGTGACTGCAATCACTAACGTAATTTAGCGATCGCCTAAACTGTAACTACTTATTTTTCACATAACAGAGGAAACCGATGTTTGCTCGTAATAAATTTAACTTATTATCAACTGCTGCTTTATCCGTTTGTGCGATCGCCTTAACTGTCGCACCTGCAAACGCACTACCAGGACAAAACATTAACACTGTCCTCAACTGGGCAAAAACCAGACCTCAACTATCAGCGCTGAAGTATAACAACGAAGCACATGGTTACGAAGGTCGCAACGGTAATTTATACTTTTATGTAAATACTACTTCCGAAAACGGGACTGTAACTAAAGAAGGAATAACAGTCAGCAATGACCCCAGCATAAAATTTACCACTAATAATGCTAAGGGCATGAAACTGCTGCAAAATATTTATAATTCAGAAATTGCCAACGATTTTCGTAATTCTCGTTCTGTCGCCAAAGTCGGTAGAGACACGTTTTCTCGCGGGCAAAAATTCGCTTACATCACTGCTGAAGTTCAAAATGGGACTAATTTGCAGATAATTTCTTTGAATAATTTGCAAGGTGAAATCAAAAACGCCAAATATTGCCAAACCCATCAATGTGACCTTTGATAAACACCCCTCCCTCAGGCTAGAAGCCTGGGGCTATACGAACAAAGCCTGCCTACGCAGGCTTTTAATTTATTAGTCCGCGCAGGCGGACTTCGTTCGTGTAGCTGCACCCTTGAGGGTGTCAGGCTTCTAATTTAATCAAAAATGATCCAGCATTCGCTACACTCAAAAATGCTGCCATACTGCTCCAAAAATGTCCGATCAAACCGTTAGCGCTGCTGTCGCCAAACTCTACAATACCTACCCCTTTCCCCCAGAACCGCTGCTAGATGAACCACCACCCGGTTACAATTGGCGCTGGAATTGGTTAGCCGCTTACAACTTCTGCACCGGACAAAAACCGCAAAAGCAAGACATCCGCATTTTAGACGCTGGCTGCGGTACGGGGGTGAGTACTGAATATTTGGTACATCTCAACCCACAAGCCCAGGTTGTCGGAATTGACTTAAGTGCTGGTGCTTTAGATGTTGCAAAAGAGCGCTGCAAACGTTCTGGAGCCAATAGAGTAGAATTTCATCACCTCAGTTTGTACGACGTGGAACAACTTCCGGGTGAGTTTGATTTAATTAACTGTGTGGGAGTGCTGCACCATTTAAGCGATCCAATTCGCGGTATTCAAGCTTTGGCGAAAAAGTTAGCCCCAGGTGGGTTGATGCACATCTTCGTCTATGGCGAGTTGGGACGCTGGGAAATTCAACTTATGCAAAAGGCGATCGCACTCCTTCAAGGTGACAAACGCGGCGATTATCGCGATGGTGTCCAAGTCGGGCGACAATTATTTTCATCATTACCAGAAAATAATCGAATTGTCAAGTACGAAAAACAACGTTGGGCATTGGAAAACCAGCGGGATGAATGCTTTGCCGATATGTACGTCCATCCCCAAGAGATTGACTACAACATTGATACGCTATTTGAATTAATTGATGCTTCGGGTTTGGAGTTTATTAACTTTTCAAATCCGGGATTTTGGCAGTTGCAGCGACTTTTGAGCAAAGCACCGGAGTTAATCGAACGGGCACAAGGTTTGAGCGATCGCTCTTTATACCGACTGATAGAATTACTAGATCCAGAAGTTACCCATTACGAGTTTTTTCTCGGTCGTCCGACCATAGTAAAAGCAGACTGGTCAGTTGATGATGCTTTATTAGCAGCGATTCCCGAACTTAATCCTTGTATTGATGGGTTTCCGAGTAAGTGTATTTTTAACTACGATTATCAAATTATCAACTTGTCAGACAGCGAGTTTGAGTTTTTGCAAAAATGTGATAGAAAAGCGACGGTAGGAGAGATTTTAGGAAGTGTGGAGTTGGGGATAGAGGGAGTGCGATCGCTCCTTGAGCAGCAGGTGATATTGTTAACACCAAGGTAGGGAGACAAGGAGACAAGGGGACAAGGGGGACAAGGGGGACAAGGGGGACAACTAACCACTAACCACGCTCCTCCTAACTCCTAACTCCGCTCCTCCTAACTCCCAACTCCGCTCCTCCCAACTCCCAAACAAGAAGTTAATTGTTTTTTCCTAAAGTATTGTTACCCAACCGTGATATGATTCAGCTGACTGAATGTGCAGTCAACATAATTAGCTGTACTGGTTTCTCCTTCCCGTGAGCTTGTCAGACGAATCGATTAACCCCACGCCGACAACACGACAAGATGCTCAACCTGGTTTTGAGGATACAGAACCAGCCTCTTCTTCTATGGAAGAGTTTTATCAACTCTTTCAGAAGTTGTTGAAAATCACACTCGTGTTGACCGGGATTATTTTTATCTCAGTGTGGATTTTTTATTCCCTAAACATTGCCCTGAATTATTTGATAGGGGCGTGTGCGGGTGTGGTTTACTTAAAATTGCTGGCTAGAGACGTTGAGCGGCTAGGTAGCGAAAAAAAAAGTTTGAGCAAAGATCGTTTTGCTCTGTTTATTGGTTTGATGGTAGTTGCGACTCAATGGCGCGATTTACATGTCCTGCCAATATTCTTGGGATTTCTCACTTACAAAGCCACGCTCATCGTCTATACGGTGCAAACTGCGTTTATTCCTGATTCTTAAAAGTCAGGCTCACAAAGACAATATCTCCAATCCTCGCTTTTTGGGGAAAAATCTTGAAGAATGCACATGCTTAGTGTCTCAAACGCCTTTAATTCTTTTCCCCTCGCCGAATTGGAAGTAGGTCATCACCTCTACTGGCAATTGGGCAATCTGAAAATACACGGACAAGTTTTTCTCACCTCATGGTTTGTGATTGGCGTTCTCGTCATAGCTTCCATCGCTGCTACTACCAACGCCAAGAGAATTCCTAAAGGCATCCAAAATTTGATGGAATATGCCCTAGAATTTATTCGGGACTTGGCGAAAAACCAACTTGGTGAGAAAGACTACCGTCCTTGGGTGCCGTTTATTGGCACACTATTTTTGTTTATCTTCGTGTCGAATTGGTCGGGTGCTTTAATTCCCTGGAAGTTAATCAAACTGCCTTCGGGTGAATTGGCAGCACCGACAAATGATATCAATACGACTGTCGCATTGGCGTTGCTAACTTCTTTAGCGTATTTTTACGCCGGATTTAGCAAACGGGGTTTAGGCTACTTTAAGAAGTATATAGAGCCGACACCGATTTTATTGCCGATCGCTATTCTCGAAGACTTCACCAAGCCTCTCTCCCTAAGCTTCCGTCTATTTGGCAATATTTTGGCGGATGAATTGGTAGTAGGTGTGCTAGTTCTATTGGTTCCTCTGTTTATACCTTTGCCCGTTATGGCTTTAGGTCTATTTACCAGTGCCATTCAAGCCCTGGTATTTGCTACCTTAGCAGGAGCATACATTCACGAGGCAATAGCTGGTCACGGTGATGAAGGGCATGAGGAGCATTAAACCTTCTCAGTTGATGTAATTTTAGATTTTGTTCAAAATCTAAAACCGAAAATTGTTCATTCTGTTCTCATAAGGAAAATCAAAATGGATCCATTAGTTTCTGCTGCTTCCGTTCTCGCTGCTGCTTTAGCAATTGGTTTAGCTGCAATTGGACCTGGTATCGGTCAAGGAAATGCTGCGGGTCAAGCAGTAGAAGGTATTGCGCGTCAACCAGAAGCAGAAGGAAAAATTCGCGGTACATTGCTGTTAACCCTGGCATTCATGGAATCCCTGACCATCTACGGTCTGGTTATTGCCCTAGTGCTACTGTTTGCTAACCCATTTTCCTAAGACCTAAAAATTGTTAGTGTAGAGACGCGAACGATGTTAGCGCAAGCTGCTACACATCCAACCGTCTCTACAACTGACATCTACACGATTGGCTCTTTCGTTTCGATGATGTAAGTTGACCCTGGTTGGCTATGGGGTCTATAGAATATCAAAGGTTGGATGAATTAGCTAGCCATCAAAGAATGCTATTCCAGCCCGTAGAGGAGAGAAATGTTTGATTTCGATGCTACCTTGCCCTTGATGGCATTGCAATTTTTGCTGTTAGCAGCTTTGTTGAATGCAATTTTCTACAAGCCACTGACCAAGGTACTAGACGATCGCGATAATTATATCCGGACGAATAACCTTGAAGCTGGCGAACGCTTGGCAAAAGCCGAGCGCTTAACTAAAGAATACGAACAGCAGCTAGCCGATGCTCGCAGGCAATCGCAAGCAACTGTAGAAGCAGCTCAAGCCGAAGCGAAGAAAATTACCGCAGAGAAAATTGCCCAAGCGCAAAAAGAAGCTCAAGCTCAACGCGAACAAGCATCTGTGGAAATCGAGCAGCAAAAGCAAGAAGCTATGCAATCCTTAGAACAACAAGTTGATGCCCTCAGCAGGCAGATTCTAGAAAAACTATTAGGACCAACAAGTCTGGTTAGATAAAGTAATATCTTCCAGATTATAACATTGGTTCTGTTGAAAGTATACGCGCATCTCAACGAAAGTCTTGAAGGGCGCTTAATTAAGTGTCGTTTGGCACTTTTTCTCATCGATAAAGTTCAAATTAATCAGCAAGCGATCGCGAGCGTGTAAATGGCTAACATGGGGACTTTCATATTACTTGCCGCAGAAGCCGCTGTTCATCACTCAGAAATGGCAGAAGGCGAAGGTGGTTTCGGTCTAAACCTAGACATATTAGAAACCAATCTGATTAACTTAGCGCTTCTAATTGGCATACTATTTTACTTTGGACGTAAAGTTTTAACCAACATCCTGAACGAGCGGCGGATAAATATTGAAACCGAAATTCAAGGAGCCGAAGCGCGTTTAAAAGAGGCACAAATTGCCCTTTCCAAAGCGCAAGAACAGTTAACTCAAGCGCAAGCAGAAGCACAACGCATCCGCAAAGCAGCCGAAGAAAATGCGGCATCTGCGCGAGAAGCAACGTTACAGAAGGCAGCACAAGACGTAGAACGCTTGAAACAAACAGCCGCAGCTGATTTGAATACAGAAAGAGATCGAGCGATCGCCGAACTGCGACAAAGAGTAGCTGCCCTAGCATTGCAAAAAGTCGAATCTAATTTGCAAAGTGGCATTGCCGACGACGTTCAACAAACATTAATTGACCGCAGCATCGCGCAGGTGGGAGGCTAGGATGAAAAGCGACATAGCAACAGCCGAAATCGCCCAGCCTTACGCACAGGCATTAATGTCAGTAGCCGAGTCAAAAAACCAGACAGAAGAATTCGGCGAAGATGTACGTTCTTTGTTGAATTTATTGAAAAATTCACCAGAATTGCAAAGCTTTGTCGGCAACCCCTTTATTGAGCCTGACAAAAAAAAGGCAGTGATCAACGAAGTAGTTGGTGACACTAACTCAAACTTCCGCAATTTCTTGATGCTGTTGGTAGATAGACGGCGCATTTTGTTGCTAGAACCAATTTGCGAACAGTATATAGCGCTTCTCAGACAGAAAAATCAAACTGTCTTAGCAGAAATAACCTCAACCGTTCCCCTTTCTCAAGAGCAAGAACAAGCAATACGAGAAAAAGTCATCGCCATGACCAACGCTCGTCAAGTCGATCTAGAAACAAAAATAGACCGTGACTTGATTGGTGGTGTAATCATTAAAGTTGGCTCTCAAGTAATTGACGCCAGTTTGCGGAGTCAGTTACGCCGTCTTTCCTTACGCTTAAGTGGATCGTAATAAATTGTTGGTTGATAGTTGATAGTTGATAGTCGATAGTTGTTGGTTGTTGATTTTTCCACTAACTATTAACCACTAACTACTAACCACTAACCACTAACCACTAACCACTAACTACTTTCTCAGTTTCCCAAAAAAGATAGACACATGGCTATTAACATCAGACCTGACGAAATCAGCAGCATTATTCAGAGACAAATCGAGCAATATGACCAAGATGTCAAAGTTGCTAACGTTGGTACCGTTTTGCAAGTAGGTGACGGTATTGCCCGGATCTATGGTCTGGAAAAGGCTATGGCTGGGGAACTACTAGAATTTGAAGATGGTACAATCGGCATCGCCCAAAACCTAGAAGAAGATAACGTGGGTGCGGTGTTGATGGGTGAAGGTCGCGATATTCAAGAAGGTAGCTCCGTTACCGCCACTGGTAGAATTGCCCAAGTGCCGGTGGGTGATGCGATGATTGGACGAGTCATTGATGCTCTCGGTCGTCCGATTGATGGTAAGGGAGAAATCAAAACTACAGAAACTCGTTTGATTGAATCTCCCGCACCTGGTATTATTGCGCGTCGTTCCGTACACGAACCGATGCAAACCGGTATCACCGCGATTGATTCGATGATTCCCATCGGTCGGGGTCAGCGCGAATTAATTATCGGCGATCGCCAAACCGGAAAAACTGCGATCGCGATCGACACAATCATCAACCAAAAAGAAGAAGATGTAATTTGTGTTTACGTGGCGATCGGTCAAAAAGCTTCCACCGTTGCCAACGTGGTGCAAACATTGCAAGAAAAAGGCGCAATGGATTATACCATAGTTGTTGCCGCTAACGCCAGTGACCCAGCAACACTACAATACTTGGCTCCTTACACTGGGGCAACAATGGCTGAGTACTTCATGTACAACGGCAAAGCTACCCTAGTAATTTACGATGACTTGTCCAAGCAGGCTCAAGCTTATCGCCAAATGTCCTTGCTGCTGCGTCGTCCACCCGGACGCGAAGCGTATCCTGGAGATGTATTCTACATCCACTCCCGCTTGTTGGAAAGAGCCGCTAAACTCAGCGATGAATTGGGCAAAGGCAGCATGACCGCTTTACCAATCATCGAAACTCAAGCTGGTGACGTATCTGCCTACATTCCTACAAACGTAATTTCGATTACCGACGGTCAGATATTCCTTTCCTCGGACTTGTTTAACTCAGGTATCCGTCCGGCTGTAAACCCAGGTATTTCCGTATCCCGCGTAGGTTCTGCCGCTCAAACCAAGGCAATGAAAAAAGTTGCCGGTAAAATCAAGTTGGAATTGGCGCAGTTTGACGACTTACAAGCCTTCGCGCAATTTGCTTCTGACTTAGATAAAGCCACCCAAGACCAGTTAGCACGCGGTCAACGTTTGCGCGAACTTCTCAAGCAGTCGCAAAACGAACCCCTATCGGTATACGAGCAAGTAGCAATTCTATACGCTGGTATTAACGGCTATTTGGATGAAATTCCCGTCAATAAAGTTACTTCCTTCACCAAAGGTCTGCGGGAATACTTAAAGAGCAGCAAACCTCAATACAGCCAAGCAGTACAAACTCAGAAAGTACTCGGCGACGCTGAGGAAACTGCTTTGAAAGAAGCACTTACCGAATACAAGAAGACTTTCTTGGCAACCGTTTAGGTAATGGGTAATGGGTAATAGGTAATAGGTAATAGGTAATGGGTAATGGGTAATGGAATAAAAATTTTCCCCCTTTTCCCCTCTTGATATGCCCTGTTACCTTTTACCCAATTACCAATTTGCAATTAGCAATTAGCAATTAGCAATCAGATTATGGCTAATCTCAAAGCAATACGCGATCGCATTCAGTCGGTCAAAAATACCCAAAAAATTACAGAAGCGATGCGACTGGTAGCAGCAGCAAGAGTGCGTCGCGCTCAAGAACAAGTAATTGCTACCCGTCCCTTTGCCGATCGCTTGGCACAAGTATTATATGGCTTGCAAACTCGCTTGCGGTTTGAAGAAGCAAATTTGCCACTTCTAAGAAAACGCGATGTCAAGTCTGTCGGGTTGTTGGTAATTTCAGGCGATCGGGGTTTGTGCGGTGGTTACAACACCAACGTCATTCGTCGTGCCGAAAATCGCGCCAAGGAACTGAAAGCAGAAGGCGTAAACTACAAATTTGTATTGGTAGGACGCAAAGCCATTCAGTACTTCCAACGCCGAGATCAGCCGATTGATGGAACCTACACAGGCTTAGAGCAAATTCCTACCGCAGCCGAGGCAAATCAAATTGCCGATCAACTGCTTTCTTTGTTCCTCTCAGAAAGCGTAGACCGCGTAGAGCTAGTCTACACCAGGTTCATCTCCCTGGTAAGTTCTCGCCCAGTAGTGCAAACTTTGCTTCCTTTAGACGTTCAAGGTTTAGAAGCCGGTGACGACGAAATTTTCCGCCTGACAACTCGTGGCGGTCAATTTGAAGTGCAACGCGAGAAAGTCACTACCCCAGTTCGCGCTTTTCCCCGCGACATGCTTTTTGAACAAGATCCAGTACAGATTCTCGATTCTCTGTTGCCATTGTATCTGAGTAACCAGCTATTGCGGGCGCTGCAAGAATCAGCCGCCAGTGAACTAGCCGCACGCATGACAGCAATGAACAACGCCAGCGACAACGCCGGCGAATTGATTAAATCTCTTTCCTTGTCTTATAACAAAGCCCGACAAGCCGCAATTACCCAAGAAATTCTAGAGGTTGTTGGCGGCGCCCAGGCGTTGACTTAGTGACTAGGGACTGGGGACTGGGGATTAGGGACAAGGAGACAAGAAGACAAGGAGGACAAGGAGGACAAAAAGACAAGGAGAATAATTCTTCTTTCCCCCCATCCCCCCCCTCTCCCCATCCCCCCACTCCCCACTCCCATTTTGTTGCAAATTTCCAAATACTACACTATAATCGAAATATGACATGGGGCCGTAACGGTTTCGACGGGATGGCGAAAGCTGCTCTGTGATTCAGGTCGAGAGTGAGTCTGCTCTCGTAAATCAAAGGCTCGAAAAAAAAGTAAATGCGAACAACATCGTAAAATTTGCTCGTAAGGATGCTCTAGTAGCAGCCTAATACACCTCTTTCAGGTTCGAGCGTCTCTAGTTTGACTCCGTTAAGGGCTAGAGACCAACCCCCAACGGATGCTCTAGCAAGCGTTCTCTGGTTGGCTTGCTAGCTAAGATTAAATCAGAGCATCCTACGTTCGGGATAATGAACGATTCCCGCCTTGAGGGTCAGAAAGGCTAAACCTGTGAACGAGTGGGGGGTTAATACCCATTGCGGACGGCAGTTCAATTCTGCCCGGTTCCACTAAGATAGTTAAAAAATCCACCTGACACTAATGTGTAGGTGGATTTTGCTTTTTGGATACGATTTAGCCACTAGTAAAAGAATGTGCGAGATCATTATCAAGGTGTAAATCAGTACAGCAGATTTTATCAGCCAACGACGTACTTGTATGAATTTCTAATTCAGCTTCTGGTAAAGCTTCAAACAAAAGTATTTGTTCGGGAAAAACTACTCGCTCAAAATACCAATTGGGAATGTTGGAAATCCGAATAATTTGGATTTGAGAAGTGTGATTTGTATAACCACATAAAATTTGACGTTCCGAGTCAATATTTAGATAATCAAGAATTTGAGTCATATTTTTCCTTCTTGGGTGATAACTAATAAAGCAGAAGGATAAAGGATAAAAAACACATTGCTTTACAAGCGAACGTATATAGTGATATGTATAAACAATACGAACGTATCACTTTATCCTTCTCAATCGCACTTTTACGCACTCGCGTTCATAGTTTATCTTTTAATTGAGATTACAGCAATTTTCGTGTATCTAGACCACACTCAAGTTTCTTCATTTCTTCGTTTGCTACGAGTGCGACGGCAGTCGCTACAACCAAGGCAAAATACGCACTTGCCTGCCTCGACTTTGCGCTTCTATAAAAATAATGTGGTTCATATAAGCTGAAAATCGCACTCCAGAGCTAGATTGATTTTTTCTAGCTTTAATAAAATAGTCATAAATTTATTGTACGGTACTCCTATCGTTTAACCGTTATTTTCAGATAAAACCTGGAAACTCCGGGTAAACAACTATAGGTAGTTTAGCTAGTGTCTGCTTGCAGGTTTGTAAACTACAGAAACTTTTGAGAAATTTCATCTGTCTGATTGTGTACATTCTGACAAAAGCTAATGTCTGTTTCTTTTCAAGGCATTCCCGGAGTGCCAGATTTAACACATCCTGTTGAACTAGTTCACTTGGGAAGCCAGATACTCAAAGCTTCAGTTTTGTTAGTATTTCTGCTGATCGCTTTGGGAATAGCGATCGCACTACTAAGTTTTTCTCTGCGTCGTTCGCCAAAAGAACAATCTTTATTTATTGGCGAATTGGGGCTTCGTTATTCTGAGCTTTTGCGGGGATTCCAGCATCTAGCCTTGGTATTAGTTTTGCTGGTGGTGGGATTTTTTCTTTGCTCAACTCTTAGCAATCGCTATCATCACTGGGAACAGGCAAAAGTAGCTCAAGTTGCTCTCTTGGTCGCAGGAGATAAACTAGAACAATCAGCACCGCAAGTGCGCTACATCATAAAAGAGCCATATACCACGACAACTCAAGTTAATGGCAAAATAGTCAAAATAAATGAAACGCGAGATGTAAACCGCTTTTTAACCATAGCTGGTTCGCAAATTCAAGTAAAGCTTGACCAAACTCCAGACGTTCAAGGTCGGAGTGCAACTTATCGCGTAGATTACAGCGCTGACTACAAAGTTATCAATCAACTTGAGAATATTAATAATTTTATCTTTGAAGTACCGCCACCTAACGGCTACTCCCTACTGCAAAGCTATAAAGTAGAGCGTGTCGGTACTAGATTACAACAAACCAATGCCGGTGATTACAGCTTTGCATTTAGCTTGCAACCAAAAGAAGAAACTAGCTTTCGCGTTACCTACAAAGCGCAAGGCGGATCGCGTTGGGTTTATAGTGCCCAAGGGCAATTACTTTCTAACTTTCGCTTGATAGCGATCGCTAACTTTTCTGGAGCTAACTTTGCCAGCGGTATTATACCAAATGACATTAAAGTTGACAGAAAAAGCACTCAATTTACTTGGATATTTGATGATAACGTTTCCGTCAGAAATCCCTTTGGAGTATATACCAACACCGACCCGATTCGGAACACTGGCATCATCCCCCGTTTATTATTGCTAGCGCCGGCGTTATTTCTCTGGTGGATATTGTTGTTATATTTATCCATCCCAATGAGTTTAAAAAACGTAACCCTGGCTGGCGGGATTTTCTTTGCTTGTCTATTGAGTTTGACTTATTTAGCCCGTATAATAAACGCCGAATTTGCTTGGACGCTGATTTCTTTCATCTTACTAGGATTGACATGGGGGTTAGGAGCAAATTTGCGTGCGTCTGTTGCTGCTTTCATTTGTGCGATCGCCGGCGCAGTAATACCTGTTTTTGGTTTATTAGTATCATTTAGCGGTCTTACCCTCAGCCTTGCGGGTTTACTTTCCGCAGTCTGGTTGGCAGTTCTTCATTTGTACGGGTGGTACAAATTGCACCCCTGAATCGGTTGCTCAAGCTATGGGAGGAAATGAGCGCGGCGATCGCTACACCAAACACATGCTCTTTCGAGCCGAAATCGATTATAAAATGTATCCATGTCGCGCCTGTGCAGCATATTCTAGCAACTCAGATCGGCTAGTTCGCGCCGGCTTAATCCAATCATCAATGATTTTGTAAACCCGTTGATTGTGTATAGCCATATGTCCCAACCCATGCAAGGCACTCTCTATACAGGCTGGCTTTTTTAGATAAAGAGCAAATTCAAGGACTTCCAGAGTTAATTCAAAATACTCACAGTCTCCTTTATTTCCCCAACTACTTATTGGAGTCACGTCCCACAACATGTAACAAACAGAGTTAATGGGTGAAGCTCCAGGTTCATCTAAGTGACTTAGAATAGGTCTAGCACGCTTTTCAAAGCAATCAGTGTAGAGAATTTTGATGCACGAATAGCTGCTGTACGAGCTTGGGCAGGAACTGTTGGCTCTTTCAAGCTATAGATAATATCCGAAATTGAATTATTGAAAATTGCATTTATTCCATTCTTGACCTGTTTATCTGAAAAGCAAAGCAGATCGGAACCAGAATGTACTAATGTTCTATGGATGTACTCAACAGTTGTACGAGCATCGAACTTGGAATATGAAACGTGTTGATTGGCAGCCCGACCAAATATGCAATTGAGCCACTTTTCATAAGTTAGCATTGGTTTTTAAGCTTTTTGTATTAGCGATAATTTTCGAGGAGTGAAAGATTTTGATAGTGTTATCAAGCGCGATCGCACGCTCTTCTATTCATTTGCCATCGCCAATAAATGCTAATATTATCAGATTGCACCCGCAAAACCGTTAAAAATCAGTGCATAAGCCAGGTATGCTGAATAAGTCGGGATTTTCATCAATGCCATATTAAGCGTTAAAACGCTTACTACGAAGAATCCAATTTATGACAAATTCCCCCATCCCCGCGCTTGAATTTTCCGCTAGCTGGACACTGCTGCAACAATTATTAGACCGCGAATCCTTGTCTCGCAATCAAGCTGCTGAATTGATGCAAGGATGGTTAAACGAAGCTATTCCCCCAGAAATATCAGGAGCAATTCTTACAGCATTGCACTTCAAAGGCGTTTCTGCCGACGAATTGGCAGGAATGGCTGAAGTCTTGCAAGCTCAGTCTGTAGGGAGACAAGGGGGACAAGGGGACAGGGAGACAAGGGGACAGGGGGGACAAAGGGGACAAGGGGGAGAACTCTTAACTCCTAACTCCTCACTCCTAACTCCCCCTCCCCCCCTCTCCCCATCCCCCCTCATCGATACTTGTGGTACTGGCGGTGATGGTGCATCGACATTTAATATTTCCACAGCGGTGGCTTTTGTGGCTGCGGCATATGGTGTGAAAGTTGCCAAGCACGGCAATCGTTCAGCATCTAGTCGCGTGGGTAGTGCGGATGTTTTGGAAGCTTTGGGTGTGAATTTAACTGTCTCTAGCGATAAGGTACAAGCAGCACTACAAGAGGTGGGGATTACTTTTTTATTTGCCCCTGGTTGGCATCCAGCACTCAAAGCTGTTGCTTCATTGCGACGTACTTTGAAGGTGCGGACGGTGTTTAATTTACTTGGACCTTTAGTAAATCCGTTGCGTCCGACTGGGCAAGTTATCGGAATATTCGATCCGCACCTTTTAGCAACAATTGCTCAAGCTTTACAGCAGTTAGGTACACAAAAAGCAATTATTTTGCACGGACGAGAAAGACTTGATGAAGCTGGCTTGGGAGATTTAACCGATTTGGCGGTGTTGTCTGTTGGTGAAGTGCAGTTGACAAGTATTAATCCCCAAGAATTAAATTTAACACCTGCTCCCATCGGAATGCTACGGGGTGGCGATGTTCAAGAAAATGCGGAGATTCTCAAAGCAGTACTCCAAGGTAAGGGAACTGCTGCACAACGAGATGTAGTGGCATTAAATGCGGCTTTAGCGCTGCAAGTTGGGGGTGCAGTTGAGTTGATGAACCATGCCCAAGGTGTTAGTGCGGCTAAGGATATTCTACAGAGCGGCGCTGCTTGGGCGAAGTTGGAACAGTTAGTTGAGTTTCTGAGGAATTAAGCTGTAAATCGTCATGAGGGCGAAATTCGACCACATCGCGTTTGATGGTGAGGTCGTAATTGCCAAAAAAGTCATGTCCGAGAAGTCCAGTTTCTAAATCTGAGCCGGCGATCGCTACTGCTACTTTATTAACTGATACTCCACCGGCTTCGATGGTATCAACATAACCGATGGAAAATTCTACGGCTTTGGAACTAGCGGTGTTTGCTTTAGCTTTCCCCACAGACACGACTCCCAAAGAATAAGCCATTTGCTGAGTGATAACTGTACCACTCGCTCCTGTATCGACAATCATCTCAAATTGCTGACTGTTATTGAAGGTAACTTCTATAATTGGTGTGCCGCCAATTCGCCGTTTGATGGGTACTGAAAATACTTCTTGCCGTTCTTTTTCTTTGGCTTGGTTGAGTGCTAGTGGCGGCGACGATACGGGAGGTGGTAGTTTTTTTACTTGTACGGGTGCAGGTTGGGGCAAACGTCGGAGGATGAACTTTGGTAATTCAGATGCTTGTGGAACAGCAACTACTATTTTCTGTGGTTCTGGTGATGTCGTTAAAAGCGGGTTAACAGTCGCTTTTTCCTGAGCATATTTGGCTTGGAGTTGATATTCAGTAATTTTTCTTTGAGCTAGAGCAAAGTCCGGACTTTCTTGCTGAACTTGTTTCATCAGAGCGATCGCATCTTGGTATTGACTCGCTACCAACTTCCAATCCGCGCTTGATTGAGCAGATTGACTAATACTTAAACCACCAATGGCTTTATCCAACCCCAACTCAAAAGAAGTCGGTTCAATCTTGACTGGTGTCTGAGATTTTGTTTCTGGACTAGCTGCTGGTGCAGTTTCACCAACGGAAGGTTCTGCTGCCAGATTATTCATTTGAGCTGGTTGCTCATTGCCACTGATCGCGGTATTTTGTTTGTCTTCACGACAGCCAAAACTCAACACCGCCAAAGTGCCTGATAGAAAAATTAGCAATCCACGGGATAAATAAGAATGAAGCATAATTACTTGACATTTTACCTGCCCAAGGCTCTTGAAATCTACTTCTGCACCTCCTAAAATTTTATCTGTTTAATTATTAATTTTTAATTAATTTTGCTTACAACTCAAAATTGAACAACTCATGAGATAATTAACATTCGCATGGGGCAATGGGCAATGGGCAATGGGCAATGGGCAATGGGCAATGGGCAATGGGCAATGGGAATTAAAGAAGTGGCTGTAAGTGATGCGCGTTCTAATACGATTCTTGCCATGCCCGATGACGGCAGGTGCTACAACGGAGGGAACCTCCGCAACGCACAGCCAAACCTATGCCCCATGCCCGATGCCCAATGCCCCATGCCCAATGCCCCATGCCCAATTCCCTACTTTTTACCTATGCCCCTGTCTGACGCAATACCTGCTTTACTTGTCCTGGCAGATGGAACTACTTATCGCGGTTGGTCTTTCGGTGCTACTGGCACTGCGATCGGGGAAGTGGTCTTTAACACTGGGATGACCGGATATCAAGAAGTGCTGACCGACCCTAGTTACTGCGGTCAGATAGTTATTTTTACTTATCCAGAATTAGGAAACACTGGAGTGAATCCTCTTGATGAGGAGTCAAAACGACCGCAAGTACAAGGTGCGATCGCTCGCAATATTTGTCATAAACCGAGTAATTGGCGATCGACACAATCGTTACCAGACTACCTCAAACAGCACCAAGTACCGGGTATTTACGGAATTGATACCCGCGCTCTCACCCGCAAAATTCGCATGTTTGGAGCGATGAACGGCGGCATATCCACCACAATTCTTGATGAGGCGGAATTGTTAGAAAAAGTACAAGCCGCTCCAAGTATGAAGGGATTAAATCTGGTTCGCGAAGTCACCACCCCAACGGTTTATGAATGGTCAGATCCCACCACTGCAACTTGGGAATTTAACCCGGTTGGTGTGGCAAATTCTCAAGAGTCCTTGACCGTTGTCGCTCTTGATTTTGGCGTGAAACGCAATATTTTACGTCGTTTAGCTGCTTACGGATGCCGAGTTGTCGTTGTTCCCGCAGACACCCCACCAGAGAAAATTCTCAAACACAATCCAGATGGTATCTTTCTTTCCAATGGTCCTGGCGATCCCTCCACAGTCACTGAAGGAATTGAAACCGCGAAAGCTTTGCTTTCTGCGGAAAAACCCATCTTTGGCATTTGCATGGGACACCAAATTTTAGGTCATGCATTGGGGGCGGAAACCTTTAAACTCAAATTTGGGCATCGCGGTTTAAATCAGCCCGCAGGATTGCAACAAAGGATAGAAATTACCAGCCAAAATCATAGTTTTGCCATTGACCCAGATTCTTTAACCGACACCCAGGTAGAAATCAGCCACCTGAACTTAAACGATCGCACTGTTGCTGGATTGCGTCATAAGTCTTTACCTGTGTTTTCAGTACAATATCACCCAGAGGCAAGTCCTGGGCCTCATGATGCTGATTATTTGTTTGAACAGTTTGTCCAATCAATGCAAGCAGCACGTCGCGCCGCCGCTGAAGTAAGCTAAAAATGTAGAAAGTGGTTAGGGATTGGGCATTGGGCAATGGGCATTGGGCAATGGGCATTGGTAATTGGTAATTGGTAATTGGTAATTGTCCCGCTGCTCCCCCTTGTCTCCCTGCAAAGTGCCACGCCAGATGCTTCACTTGGGGAGCCACCCCCGTGGGCGGGTTTCCCGACTTGAGGGGAGTGGCGTGAAACCCCAAGACCGCACTGGCTCCCCTGCCCGATGCCCGATGCCCGATGCCCAATGCCCAATGCCCGATGCCCAATGCCCAATGCCCCTATTTCATGAAGCCAGTTGTAGACAACTTGCTCAAAAATTATCTATACTTAAACGTTTACCTTAATGATGAGGAGGGAGTTATAGCTGAACCACTTAATCTAACCGTGAGCCTGAGAGGTACTCGCGAAGTCCGGGATAACTGTCAGCTATTCCGTCTCACAGGTCTGTTGGATGCCTTTTCGGAACCGACTTTTCGCAAGGTGCTAGGCAGCAAGATTGATGAAGGTCCTCTTCACATAATTCTGGATCTCTCACAGATTGACTTTGTTGATAGCTCTGGCTTGGGTGCTCTAGTGCAGCTAGCCAAGCAGGCTCAAAACGCCGAAGGCACTTTGCAAATTGTCACAAACGCCCGCGTTACTCAAACAGTCAAGCTTGTTCGCTTAGAGAAGTTTCTCTCGCTGCAAACATCAGTTGATGCGGCTCTAGAAAACATTAAGTAGTCGGGAATTGCTTGACAAATATAATTTAGCTATCCGATGTTAAAATCTGGATAGCTTAATTTTTATTACTTTCCGACAAAACAGATATTTTCCCTGATAAAAATAAAAGTGCGATCGCCCACTTTTTGCTATTGCGTATAAATGCCTAGTGGTGTACTAGCTAAAATAAAGAATAATAAACTCAAACTTGGGGATCGCAATTAAAGATACAAAAGCTTGGTAAAACCTGTTGGTAAAGTATAGACCAATCTGAAAATTATTTAACTAAATGTAAATTTAAAACTAAAAAGATAAAATTAGTAATAATTTTGGTAGTGTTGATTATGCTAGGTATATCAGCACCATAATCTGTGGAAAAAATTAATGTAGCCGAAAGGAATGATTAACTTGTGGAATCAAAGGAGGAAGAGCTATTAGATGAATCAAATGCAGCAAACAAGCAAAATTCATCTTCGTGCCAATTAATTAAAGCAACCACAGAGCAATTACCTCAAGAGATTTGCCGCTCGGATGTGCGAAAAATTTCTCCAGCAGCCCTGGCATATTTGGGGGATGCAGTTTATGAACTTCATATGAGAATGTTTTATTTGCTGCCACCGCAGCGAGTGGAAACTTACCATCGTTTAGTCGTGGCGCAAGTGCGAGCAGAAACACAAGCGAAAATATTGCGATCGCTCACTCCTTATCTGAGAGACACAGAATTAGAAATTGTTCGGCGCGGTCGTAATGCCGCTACAAAAAGTCCCAAGCGCCTTGAAAGAGAAGTTTATCAACAAGCAACTAGTCTCGAAACTTTAATTGGTTATTTGTATCTTACCGATTCTCAACGCTTAACCGAACTGCTGCAAAAACTCCAGCTAGAAAAACCGTGAGAAATATACCTCACTAAAAAAATAATAACTGAGAGTGTGTAAATTCAACTTGATTAAATTGGGATGCTCTTCATCCTTGTACCAAAGTAATATGTCAAATCCAAGAAAAAACAACTCGAATCGCGAAGCCAATCGCGCACCATCTTTAAAAATTAAAGGCAAGCGTGTCATTTCTAGTTCGATTCGTCCCCGACCTCAAGATGGCGAAGGCTCAAAAGATCAACCACGCCCGCGTCGCAAGTTCTCTGATGCATCGCCATCTAAATCAGGTTCAGGCGCTTTAGACGAACCACGGCTGCGTCGCAAGTTCTCTGATGCATCATCTAAACCAATAGGTGAAGGTGCTTTAGATGAACCACGGCTGCGTCGCAAGTTCTCTGATGCATCATCTAAACCAATAGGTGAAGGTGCTTTAGACGACTCACGCCCACCACGTCGCAAGTTCAGTAATGCATCTGCATCTAACAAGAGCGAAGGCGCCTCCTACGACTCACGCCCACCACGTCGCAGTTTCTCTGATGCATCATCAACAAAATCAACAGAAGATAGCGATCTAATCTACGGTCGCCATCCAGTGTTGACTGCATTAGAAAATCAGCGCGGTCTAAATCGAATCTGGATTACTTCTAAACTGCGCTACGATCCCCGCTTTCATAATTTGATTTTGCAAGCGAAAGACAACGGCACGGTGATTGATGAAGTTGAACCAAAGCGCTTAGACCAAATTACCTACCACGCAAATCATCAGGGAATAGCGGCACAAATTGCTCCCCACGCCTACATCGAGTTAGACGAGTTAATAAGCAAAGCTTTTTCTACTACCGATGCGCCAGTAATTGTCGTGGCTGACGGTATTACCGATCCCCACAACTTGGGAGCAATTATTCGTACAGCCGAAGCGATCGGCGCTCAAGGATTAGTAATCCCGCAACGCCGAGCTTCTGGAATCACTTCCACGGTGATGAAAGTCGCAGCTGGTGCCCTAGAAACCTTTCCGGTTGCAAGAGTAGTTAACCTCAGCCGCGCAATGGATGCCTTAAAAGCCGCTAATTTTTGGATTTACGGCACTGCTGTCAGTGGTAGCGTACCGCTGCATACCGTTGAATTCGTCAATCCCAAAGATGAAAACAAAAAACCAATTCCGATTGTTTTGGTAGTTGGCTCGGAAGGCGAAGGCTTGAGTATGCTCACACAACGCTCTTGCGATGTTTTGGTGTCGATTCCCTTACAAGGCAATACTCCTAGCCTGAATGCTTCTGTGGCGGCAGGTATGGCGCTTTATGAAATTTATCGCCAACGCTGGTTAAATACGTTGCATTTAGACAAATTACAAAAAACCGCTTGGAAAACGAATAATAACAGAGTATAAAGAAATGTAAATGAGAAAAAATCAGTAAGACACGTTTACCACCCAAAAAGCACACTTATCAACTGGCGAAAACTATGAAACCCATTTGGTATAACCTCAAAGAAGCGTTAATTAACACGTTCGACAACTTCGGCTTGGCTTGGTGGGTAGAGATTGGGACAGAAAATCCCCGTTGCACCTACTACTTTGGACCATTTCTCAGTTCTTCTGAAGCTAAAGCGGCAATCAAAGGCTATGTAGAAGATTTGGAAGTTGAAGGAGCGCAAGGAATTGCAGTAAATGTCAAACGCTGCAAACCTCGTACTTTAACAATTGCTGAAGATTTGGGGGAACGGATTGACCGTAAAGTAAAGCCTGCCTTTAGCGGTCAAATGTAATCGAATGGCTTATAGCTAATAGCTAATAGCTAATGGCTATTAGCTATTACTTGCGGATGCTGTTGCAGCCAAAAGTCAATATCGCTCAGTACTTGGTCAGGAATTTCCCACGGAAAGAGATGAGCGGTGTTTGGGTAGCTTTGCCACTGACAATTTATCAAGTGTTGAGCAGTTTCTAAACTGGAATTAACTGTGATGTGACGGTCTTCGGTACCAGCGAGTACCAGACTGGGACAGAAAATTTGCTCTAAGTCTGTAAGTCGATTGTAACCAGATTGAATCGCAGTATAAAGGGCGCGAGTGGCAGCGGATGAAGTTTGCAAATAAGCCGGCACCGCTGATGAGGCGATGTAGCCGTAAGCGGTGGGTGTATGTTGTTGAATTAGATAACGAAAGAGCGATCGCTTGCCAAATGTCTCAATATTCCACCGCCAACCTGGTTTTACACAGTTTAAAAGAGCAGCAATCCCAGTATACAAATTGTCCAGCAAACTAATCGGCGGATGATTTCCTCTAGGTCTAGCTGCCGTAGCAATCAAAATTAATCCAGTCACCCGCTGTGGTAGCATTAGTGCCAGTTCCATCGCCAAAATGCCACCGAGCGACCATCCCAACACTAAGCATTTTTCTATCCCTAAGCGGTCTAGAAGCGCTTCTAAGTCGGTCAAATGGTCGCGCATATCAAAATCACCTTTAAAGCGACTTTTGCCGTATCCGCGCAAATCTGGGGCGATAGTTTGAAAACGTTTTGATAAGCGATCGGTAAATACAGAAAGGCTAGAACCAGAACCTGGATGACCGTGCAGGCATAAAATAGGAAATCCTTCGCCTTGGATTTCTACGTTGAGATTAACGGCTTTACTATAAGGGTGGTACATTTAGAAGTAGGGAAAAGGGAAAAGGGAAAAGGGAAAAGGGTAAGGGGTAAGGTTAAAGGATCGAAAAATCATTTTCTTCTCAAGATGATAAAAAAACCTTTCTTTCCCAGTCCCTAATCCCTAGTTCCTAGTTTCTTGTCCCGATATCCTCCAGCATAATCAATCACGCACATTTGCCTGTAAGTCGAGTGAATGCCAAAAGCAACTCCTGCGACTTTAAAATCGGGGTTAAACATGTTTGTTCTATGACCCCGCGATGGTACTCCGTCATCTATAATTAACTGCATAACGATATCTTGAGCCGTGTGGGAACCATAGCTGATGTTTTCCCCAGCAGTTTTTTGCCAAGTTCCATAACGGTTGATGCGAATAAAGGGATCGCTTTTGTCGCTACCATCATGACCAATTGCACCTGTTTTTCCTTGGTCTTTCACATGATCTTTAGCAGCTAAAGACATACCCTTAGATGCAGTTAAAGTTCCCACCGGACGGACTGACTTGAGATAAGCGATCGCTTCATCGACTGCTTTGACTCCTTCAGTCGTTTGCAAATAGACAGTATCAGAGATTTTTACTCGTTTACCTGAAAAGCGCTTTTTATACTTTTCTAAGATAGCCGCATAAGCAGCAGGATTTGTTCTCGCCTTATTCATTTCTACAATCACTTGTTTTTCCAACGGCGAGAGGCTATTTTCCCGTGTGGATAATTGCGAATCTTTTTGAGTAGTTTCCGGTACAGAAGGGTGAGATTCAAACACAGTATCACAGGATGTAACTAGTAGGGTAATAGAGATAAATACCCAAAATAGTATGCGACGCATCAATAACCTCAAAAGTAGAAAGCAACCAATCAATATATGATTAGATTCATACAGTGAGAATTGGTTTCCTTTCTTAGCCGCTTTGAAACAGAGGCGATACTCTTAGAGAGTCACTCCGTTAACGCAATTAAATTTATTTTTCTTGATATCCTCCAGCATAGTCAATCACGCACATTCTTCTATATTTTGCGTGAATTCCGTAAGCGATTCCCACAACTTTGAAATCGCCGTTAAACATGTTTTTTCTATGACCCCGCGACGGTACACCATCATCTATAATTAACTGCATGACAATATCCTGGGGATTGTTTAAACCGTAGCTAATGCTTTCACCTGCGGTAATTAGCCAGGTTCCGTAGCGGTTCATTCGAGTAGAAGCGTCACTACCATCGCTACCATCGTGACCTATAGCACCTATTTTTCCAGTGTCTTTGACATGATCTTTCGCAGCTAAAGACATATTATTGCATGTAGTTAAAGTTTGCACGGGACGGACTGACTTGAGAAATGCGATCGCTTCATCGACTGCTTTGACTCCTTCAGTCGTCTGTAAAAAAACACCTTCAGAGATTTTCACTCTGTTGCCTGAAAAGCGCTTTTTATAGTTTTCTAACACAGCAACATAAGCAGCAGGATTTGTTCTCACCTGATTCATTTGGGCAATTACTTCTTGTTCGAGTGGTGAGAGATTATTTTCTTTGTGTGGAGATAATTCCGCATCTTTTTCAGGAGTTTCCAACACAGAGGAGTTGGAGAAAATAGCTAATGATTTGAGTTGGTCAAATCTTAGAGATTGTATTCCACTCTTAGGTAATTTCATCATCAGGGAGTAAATAATCAACTTCTTCATGTAACTTCACAAATTTTACCAAATATTCAAGTTAATTCCTTAAGGTAAATTACTGAATTAAATGTATAAAAAATCTTTATTTACTAGTCCCTAATCCCTACTTCCTAGTCCCTTGTCCCGATATCCCCCAGCATAGTTAATCACGCATATCGTTCTGTATGTGGCGTGAGTTCCATAAGCGACTCCTGCGACTTTAAAAGCAGGGTTAAAGATATTTTTTCTATGACCGCGATCGCGCACCCCGTCATCTATAATTAATTGCATGACGATATCTTGAGCCGTATTTAAACCATAGCTGATGTTTTCTCCAGCGGATATGCGCCAAGTTCCATAACGACTGATGCGAGTAGAAGGGTTGCTACCATCAGCACCATAATGACCTGTTACACCTTTTGCTCCTCGGTCTTTAACGTGATCCCTAGCGGCTAAAGACATCCCTTTAGATGTAGTCAAAGTTCCTACAGGACGAACTGACTTGAGAAATGCGATCGCTTCATCGACTGGTTTTACTCCTTCTTGCGTTTGTAAATAAGTATTGCCAGAAATTTTGACTCGTTTGCCTTGGAAACGCTTTTTATAGCTTTCCATAATCGGGATATATGCTTTGGGATTTGTCCGCACTTTGTTCATTTGGGCAATTACCTGTTCTTCTAAAGGTGAGAGGTAATTTGAAGAAGCTAACAAAGTCGGATTAACTTGGACTACAGCCGACTGGGAAGTAGATGTATTTGCTCTTGCTGGCTGATGAGAAAAGCTAGCTATCAACGCAATCGGGAAAACTACACACAATCCGAAGCGATGCATTCATTACCTCACAATTTCTGTTTTCAGGGTTAACACTGGCTAAATGCCCAATTTGGTTTTGGCATAATGTATCCGTTGTAACCTTGGAAACAAAAAATCGTAAACAGTAAGCTTACTGAGGTCGATAATATTAGCGATCGCCTCATTGATAATAAACGATGACGCGATCGCAGCAACTTTACAAACCCAAAAGAATCCGTAGTCTGTCTTCTACCATCATCATGGTGGTTGAAGAAATTACACCCCACAAATCGGAAAGTCTCTCTATGCTGATAGAGCGGACATCTTCACATTTAATATAACTTCGTTGTGTCAGTCCCCCTTCAGGAGGGTTAACTTCAACGTGGAAGGGAATCCCTTTGTTTTTAGATGTAATCGGTAGCACAACAGCTAATCCAGATGCCCCGGAATTGAATAAGTCTACCGATACAACTAAGCAAGGACGATTTCTGTGCCTGTTCGTGACCTCGTGTGGGATTCAAGTCAACAAGCCATATCTGTCAGGAGTGACCAAACCCCTTCGGGGCGGGTGTGGGGTTTGGGGTGTAGGGTGTAGGGAGGGAAAAAGCCCCGAAGTTCCGGTACAATCCTAAGCTTTTAAGTATGGAAAAAGAAAAAGATGTATTTCGAGACGCAAAGCGCGAGAAATACGGTGTCCTTATTTGAAACCCCATAATTAAATAATGGGGTTCCCGACACCCCACACCCTACCCCCTACACCCTTTTTCATGGCTTTGTAATGGTCATTCTAAGGCGTCAGCTAGAGTGATATCCCAAGCTTCTCTTTCTTCAAGTTCAGCCTGCCAAGCTTCTGAGTTGTTGCGTAAGGCAGCGTAAGCTTGGTTAGCTGACTCTAAAAACACTTGTCTTTTGGTATTGCTCGATCGCTTGATCGAGGATTGCTTGCATCGACTCCCCAGAGCGTGCAGCCAGTTCTTTAAGGATATTGTGAGATGTACTGCTGATTCTGATGGTAGAACTTTGCATACTGTGATTTTGTATACAAATTTGTATACATCGATGATAGCTTAGGGCGGGGTATCCCCGCCTTTAAAGATAATTACTGAGTAGCACGAGCCAAGACTTTTTCCATGTCTGATAGCTGCACAGCACCAGAGAAAGTTACACCATTCATGACAAAGAAAGGTGTACCAGTCAGCCCCAATTTTTGCGCTAGCTGCATATCTTTAACAATTGCATTATCGGCATAAGAGCGATCGCTTTTAAACTTGTCTAAATCCAACTTGAGATTTGTGGCAATATCTAAATACAAAGCCTCATCAAGTTGTTTTTGATTAGAAAATAGCGCATCACTATATTCCCAGAATTTGCCCTGCTGAAAAGCTGCCCAAGCAGCTTTTGCAGCTGGCAATGCTTGGGCATGAATTGGTGTCAGGGGAAAATGTTTGTAAACTAACGTTACCTTATCTTGATGCTTTTCCATAAACTTTTTCAGAGTTTTGTTAGCCTCAGCACAATAAGGACACTCAAAGTCGGAAAATTCCACTAAGACAATCTTTGAATTAGGCGAACCAGTAACAGGAGAATTGCCAATCACCGATTGGGGATTGATTTGTAAATCTTGCAAAAATGCCTGCTGTGATTGTCGTATTTGCTGTTGTTGTTGCTGCTGGTATGCTTGGACAGATTCTATAAGTACCTCTGGATGTTCGCGGATGATTTGTATAACTTGCTGTTCGAGTTTGGGACTGATGCGGGTGGCTGCTTGCGCGGGAAGTGACCAGCCTAAAATCAGACATAGCAAGCTTATTATTGCCAAGCTACGTAGGTAATTAAGTAAATTTGTAGACCAATTGAAAAATATACGCATGTTCGACATATATAGAGCAAAAAATTAATCTTAACTCAGTATCGCTGGAGACAGAAGAAAAGACCAATATCAGGGCGGGAAGACCCCGCCCCTACGGGGGTTGTGTGGATCTTTTACCCAACGATTTGGATTTGTAATAATATATTGCCGGATTGTGTGTAACGCCTGTTCTCTGCGGATGATGCGATCGTAAAAATTTCGTTGCCACACACGATGTCCGGGGGTATCATCAATTTGATTGATAATTTTCGTTGTTTGGTATTTGTAATAAGCAACAATTTGCCCCAACGTAGGTTTGCGTAGGGGCGGGGTCTCCCCGCCCTCCTCGGCGCCCCCCGCGCCCGTGGATTTATCCGTAATCACGATAATTCCGTGAATGTGGTTAGGCATGACGATAAATTCATCTAATTCAACATTGGGGAAACGATCGGGAATTTGAAACCAAAATCGATAGGCGATCGCACCCCTAAGTGTGAATTTCATATCACCATCAACCAAGTTACCTAAACAACATTCGCGGTATTGCGTGCAAATCGTCACAAAATATGCACCTATCAGAGAATAATCGTATCCTCGCAATCGAATAGAACGGCGATGATGAATATTAGGATTATATTTCACAGCGGATAGTGGGTAGGTGAACTGTAGGGGCGGGGTCTCCCCGCCCGTGGGGGTCTCCCCGCCCGTGGGGTCTCCCCGCCCGTGGGGGTCTCCCCGCCCGTGGGGGTCTTCCCTACGGTAATTATTCCCATCCCTACGCCAATTATTTATTCTGGCAAACCCTGAACTTGCATCAAATCCAATCCGCGTTCAAATATTTCATCAATCGGTAACATTTGACCATCAACAGTCATAAACTTATGGTCTTTTGTTGCCTGAATAGTTGAACCATCTTCCAGACAATATTCAAAAACTTCTTGCTGACCGCGATTGTGCCATTGGGCAATAACTTGAGTGTAAATATTCCCATTACTATCAACACTATACACACTGCATTCAATGCTTTTCTCGACAATTTTACCAATCGGTAAAAAACCATATTCTACCGTCAATACTTCCGTTTCATAGCTTAAGCAATATTCCGCAAACTTTAACATGTCGTTGAATAATTTTTCAGCGACTTGTTTATTAACTCCATTTTTTGCCGAGCCATCAATGAATTTTTCTCGTTGCTTTTCCATTTCCGCAACTTTCTTCTTACCCATTGCACGGCGCATTAAATCGGCTTGTCCTAAAGTATATCCACCCATATCTTGAGCAATTTTCATAATTTGCTCTTGATAAACCATAATTCCATAGGTTTCATTCAATATGGGTTCTAAAATAGAGTTACCGTATTTAATTTCCTCTCGTCCGTGCTTGCGATTAATAAAATCAGGAATCAATCCCGCGTCTAATGGTCCTGGTCGATAAAGCGCCAAAATCGAAGAAATATCTTCTATGTTGGAAGGCTTCAAATCGCGCACTATCTGACGCATTCCCGAAGATTCTAATTGAAAGATACCTTCTAATTCCCCAGCTTCTAAAAGTTCATAAGCCTTTTTTACTTCATTTGGTAAAACGCTATGTTCACCTTTTGCTAATATTTGCTGCGCTCTTCTTTCTTGACGGGTGATATCATCTGTATCAATATCATATCCACGAGTTTGTTTAATTAAATCAACGGTTTTCTCGATTAGCGTCAGATTTCGCAAACCTAAGAAATCCATCTTTAACAAACCCATAGATTCCAAGTCTTCCATGAAATATTGGGTAATCACAGAACCGTCATTATTCTTTTGTAGCGGCACAATTTCATCGAGAGGATCGGCAGAAATTACCACCCCAGCAGCATGAACACCAAAGGTTTTGTTAGTTCCTTCAATTCGCATCGCCATATCAACCCAATGGCGAACGTGCGGTTCATTATCATATTTTGCTTTAAACTCTGGTTCTGGGGTTGTATCAGAAATCATCACTTTGAGTTTAGTTGGTTTACCTCGCACCACAGGAATTAACTTTGCCATTCTGTCTGATTCGCCATAAGGAATATTTAACACTCTGGCGACATCTTTCAAGACAGCTTTAGAAGTAAGTCGGTTAAAGGTGATAATTTGGGCTACTCTTTCTGTACCGTATTTTTTTGTTACGTATTCAATAACTTTATCGCGTTGTTCAATGCAGAAATCTGTATCAATATCCGGCATTGATTTGCGTTCTGGGTTCAAGAAACGCTCGAATAATAAACCGTGATGTACGGGGTCAATGTTAGTAATTCGCATTGCATAAGCAACCAAAGAACCTGCGGCTGAACCTCGACCAGGACCGACGGGAATCTTATTATCTCTAGCAAATTTGATGTAGTCCCACACAACTAAAAAGTATGTGGAAAAACCCATCTTTTGCAGCATTTTTAGTTCATATTCCAACCTTTCTTTATATTCTGCATCAACTTCGCTACGCGATTTGCGATTTAATCGTTCTAAAAGTCCTTGCCAAGCAACTTCTTCAACGTATGTGTCAGCAGTGTGACCGGATGGTATAGGATAATTGGGAATGCGAGGCTCACCCATAATATTGTGGTAAGGCTCGACTTTATCTGCAACTTCTTCGGTAGTGTTTATAGCTTCGGCAATGACGTCATCTGGTAAATGGTCGCGAAATAGCTGACTCATTTCTTCAGCAGATTTAAGATATTCTGTGCCGCTATAACGCATCCGTTTATCTTCACTAATCAGCTTGCCAGTTTGAATACATAGCAAAGCGTCGTGTGCTTCTACGTCGAAACATGAAATATAATGGGAATCATTGGTGGCTATAAATTTAATTCCTAGTTCCTTGGCAATTTTGACAATTTCAACGTTAACAATTCTATCTTCTTGGGAACCGTGGTCTTGAATTTCTAAATAAAAATCATCGCCAAATACTTCTTTATACCATTGAGCGACTTTACGTGCGGCATCGGATCGATTGCTGAGAATTGCTTGGGGTATTTCTCCACCCAAACAAGCACTAGTAACTATCAAGCCTTCATGGTATTCTTGGAGTAAGTCTTTGTTAATGCAAGGACGAGAAAATATTCCTTTACCTTGTACACCTTTGAGATGAGAAATTGTAGTTAATTTAACTAAATTTTTGTAACCTTTTGTATTTTTAGCTAAAACAACTTGATGATAACGGGGACGACGTTCTTGTTTTTGGATATCGCCGTTAATTATATACATTTCGTTGCCAATAATTGGCTTAATATTTCTACTGCGGCAAATTTTGATTAGTTCGATCGCACCATACATCACACCATGATCCGTGAGGGCGATCGCTTTCATACCGAGGGCAAGTGCTTGATCGATCAACTCCGGTAACTGACTGGCGCCATCAAGCAAACTGTAATCACTGTGAATGTGCAAAGGGACAAAAGACATATACGTTACCCAACACCGACAAACAACACAAGCGTTTTCTATTAAACTACAGTAGCGAAGCTTTCATACACAGTGACAAAGAAAATATGCTTATGTTAAGGCGTAGATGCGTTCTTCTGCTTGTCGCGCGAACACATCGCACTTGCCCTCATCCAAGCCACTTTCATCGCAAATGCACGCCTGTTATTTTATTGTGGACAAGGAGTAGGGCAAAAACGGCAGTGCAGTCAGATAACTTTACATCAGTCACCCCGATGAAGACGCACCCGTTATATTTTTTAAGTAAGTAATTCAGCATTTTGGCGTTGCTTGTTGTCATTAATAATATTGATTCGCAAAGCCATGCCTTTCATGTATGTACTAATGTACGAGAGCAAAGCATAAATAAAGACAGCAATGCCGAGCATCTCTAGAAACTCTTCAATCGTCGTTATTATGACATAAATTATGTTTTGCTGTCCGTGTAATTCTGCATAGTACCCACCAACTAATTCTGTGCCAATTGCACCAAATACGAAGATTGTCCCAGCAATCAGAAATACATAACGTGTCTTTGCGGGAAGAGCAGCGAGAAAACTTAAAAACGCTAACAGGCAAATCAGTATGAAGATAGCACCAGGTATAACCCAAGCGTAATAAAGAAAGCCACTGGTATTAAGTGTTTTTCGCAACGGATCGATCAGCCTTTCATGAAGGCTCATGAATTCGTCGCCGGAAAGATACAGAAAGATGATTGATAAGGCTGTCCAGTGGCGGACAAAAAGTTCACCAGCTACTTTCTTGGCATGGGCGATTATCAACAAAAGAACAGAACAAAATAGTAAAGCAGACGCAGAGTACACCGCAGGAATATTTTGTTCATAGTCAATGTAGAATATTGCTGCGAAGAAACCTCTCAACGGGAACTCAGGCAGAAAGTACACGCTGAACTGTCCGGCAAGACTGACGAGGCAAAGACTGAGTATCACCAAAAACAAAACTCGCAACGTGTTTTTGGGAGAGAGATTGATCGCGAACTTACGCAACGATACAGTTAAAGGCTGTGCTGAATCAGAGCCTCCCCATTCTGCATGACTAATTTGCTCTATGGAATTTTTGTTTTGATCAAGCTGTTTTTTATTCGCTGTTAGTTGTTCTGGTAAAACTATCTTTTCCAGAAAATACTCAATAGTTTGCTGTTTAATCCAGCCATGTTTTGTAAGAATTTCTTGCAAATGTCTGCCAGACGAATTTTGTTCTTTAAGTGCCGTTTCTAATTGAGATGGCGTTATCAAGCCTGCTTCAATTAAACACTCTCCCAAGTACTTTTGCTTACGCTTATTTATTTCCAAATTTGTCATCATTATTGCAATACCCGCCTTTTTTAAGTGGTTTATGGTATTAAATTATTTAACTATCTAAGTAAAATTATTGATATAAATGCTATTGTGACACGGTTAAAATTTAGATGAAGTAAAGTTTAGCTTAGGATTAAGTAAGATTATGTAAAGATTAAATAAAAGCGATCGCATCTGCTTGGTGTAAGCAAAAGTCCTCGTAGTTTGCGTACAATCCGCAAAAATTTTTGATAAATTTATGTAACTCACAACAATGCTGTTGTAGTTTGAATCACTACAGATTGTACAAAGAGTGAAATCTCTTGAGTCGTGTTTCAATATATGCAATTCCTCAGTCTGACAAAACGCAATGAACGAAACAGAAAGCATTAAGCCTGACACTAAACTCCGTCCTTGGTGGCAGCGTATCCCTCTCACATTGCAAATTATCATCGCCTTAGTGCTGGCAATCGGCTTAGGAATTGCTTTAGGTGCAGGCAACCCCAACGCAGCCAATAAAGACTTTATCAACAACTTAGCAATTCCCGCTGAATTGGTGCTGAAAGCACTCCGCGCCCTAGCTACACCGCTGATTCTCGTAGCAGTGTTGCATACCTTCATGACTACGAATATTCCCGGAACAGCAGGACGGAAATTAGCTGTATTACTTTTAACTAATACAACCGTAGCAATACTAGTTGGGCTTTTAGTAGCAAATATTCTGCGTCCCGGTACTTGGGGGCGTTTGGCGGCTCCAGAAAATACACAAGCAGCCAGTCAAAGTCTTGACCCTTGGGGATTACTCAAAGACGCTATACCAGAAGCCGTCCTCAAGCCGTTGGTTGATAATAACGTTATACAACTGATTGTAATTGCTTTGAGCTTTGGTATCGTTTTGCGGGCAATAAAATCAGAACAAATCGCTGAAGGAAAAAGAGGATACCAACCGATTGAGGATTTAGTCGGGACTTTGTTTGAGGCAGTAATTCGCGTCCTCAACTGGGTGATTGCCCTCGTACCTTTGGCAGTGTTTGGAATTGTAGCTAAAACTGTTGCCTTGCAAGGCTTTTCGCCATTTAAATCTCTGTTTGCCTTCATCGTGGCGGTGCTGGTAGCGCTGGCATTACAAGCTTGCTACTACCTCACTAGAGTCAAATTTGGTTCTTGGGTGAACCCGTTGAAGTTTTTAGCTGGGGGTGCTGATGCCTTTTTGACAGCTTTTTCCACTTCTTCCTCAACGGTGACAATGCCTATCACCTTTGAAATTCTACAGACAAAAATCGGCTTGCGAGAATCTTCTGCTTCTTTAGGGGCGCTGGTTGGGGCAAACTTTAATAATGATGGTACTGCCCTTTATGAGGCAATGTCTGCATTGTTTATTTCCCAGGTGATTGGGCAACATTTGAATTTGGGACAGCAGTTAGTTGTCATCCTCACGTCGATTTTTGCATCGGTGGGGGCAGCGGGTATTCCGAATGCGGGATTGGTAACGATGACTTTGGTGTTTACTTCCGTTGGTTTACCAACTCAGTATATTGCTTTGTTGGTGACAGTAGACTGGTTTTTGGATCGCTGCCGCACTGCGATTAATGTCATGGGAGATATGACTGTTAGTGCTTTGCTTGACGGCAAAAAACCTCGTTCTATCGACGAAACTTAGACATTTTGGATTTTGCGGAAAGTCACCACGCCACATGCGTCACTGTCGGCAGAGACGTTCCGTCGGAACGTCTCTACGAGAAATTACGGATTGCATACTAATATTCAGCGATGCCAAAATCTCAAATCTAAAATTGGCAAGTGGCTATTTAATGCTGTTGCGGTCCTTTAGCATCACATTCTTTAGCCCAGCACCTTTTAAGAAGTTCTATTCGCCAGATGTTGGCAAAGCGATGAGGATTTAATACCAACTTATTATCGTGGCTAAATAGGGGCTGGTTGAGATACTGCCAGAGGGGAAATCTAATCTTGCTGTGTTCTGGGGTCATGGGTAAGGCAAAATATTATAAAAGCGTTGTGGTAGTAGTTGGCATTTACTATAAAAGATGCTGACTACTGAACTTCTAGTCAAACATTACACACTATATATTCAATTGTCTTTGTGGCAATTGCGGAATTTTCTCACACCGATTCAAGTATTTTATAGTTTATGGCTGAGAAGATATATAAAATTGATGGCAGTATACTGAATAAATAAGGTATAAGATTGTCTTTGCCTACTTGTCTGCGAGCAAAAGTAGCGCTGATTGTATTGATATCGCCGGGGCAAAGCATTATTGTGGTTTTCAATTGGGTGGAATACATCAAAGAATTAAGGAATTACACACAAACATATACAAATACTGATAAGCTGATACTTCATCCGGATAAGAGCCGATACAATAAACCGCCTTGGCTATTGTTTAACCAAAGCGGTAATTGTCGTGTCCGGTTATATAGGCGATAAGTTCGTAGTGAGGACTGAAGTCCTCATCTGAATTGGATAAGGACTGAAGTCCTTACTACGAAGATATATAATTAGTTAAACGGACATGATGTAATTAGCGATCGCCTACGCGCATCCTAATAATGATTGCCCGATTTGCGATGGTGAACCGCAGTCACAGCATCCGGTTTGAGTAATTTTCCGTTGTCAACGGTGGCATAGACAACCCAGTGATCGCCACATTCCATGCGCTGGTTGACAGAACACTCAAGATATGCTGAGGCTTCAGTCAGGACTAAACAGCCATTTTCGGCAATTTCTGTAGAGAAGCCGGAAAATCGCTCTTCACCTGGGGCAAAAGATTTGCGGAAGTGCTTGACAAAATCTTGTTGATTGCCTTCAGCTAAGATGTTCAGGGCAAACTTACCCCCAGAATACATCAAAGATTCAATTGCTCGGTCTTTGGCAATACCAACGGTGATTCCGGGTGGATTGAAGGTTGCTTGCGAAACCCAAGCACCTAACATCGCCGTGGAGACTTCTCCTTGCTTTGCCGTAATGACGCACAGCGAACCGACAATTCGACCTACAGCTTGTTCCACAGGAGTTACAGCTTGTTGGGGCAAACGCAATTTTTTCGCCTTTCTCAGAGTTTGGGCAAAGTCTGTACCGGTTTCTTCACACTGCTTGAGAATGACATCCGAGGGTTTGAACTTGACGCGCATCGTCTCAAATCCAAACCGATATCCAGCATCGCGAAGTTTGCCTTCAATTAAATCAAATGCTTCGCCACTCCAGCCATAGGAACCGAAGACACCGGCAAGTTTGCTGTTGTCACCAACGCCGAGGACAAGACCCAAAGCTGTTTGCACTGGGGTGGGTGCGTGTCCGCCGAGGGTAGGAGAACCGATAATAAAACCATCTGCCTTTTCGACAGCAGCGCGAATTTCATCAGGTTCCGCAAATTCGCAGTTGATTGATTCTACCGCGACACCACCTTTAGTTAATCCGAGAGCGATCGCTTGCGCTAAAGTTGCTGTATTGCCATAAGCTGAAGCATACAACAAAGCAACTGTTATCTCCCGCTCGGAAAGCGAATGACTCCATTCTTCATAAGAATTGATCAGTTCGACAACACCGTAACGCACCAAAGGTCCGTGACCGGTGGCGATCATTCTCACTTGCAGTTCTGATAGTTTCTCTAAAACTGCTTGGACGTGAGTTGCATGAGGCGCCATCAAACAGTCATAATAATACCGCTGGTCTTCTTTTAAAGCTTCGCGGTTTTCATCAAAAACTTGCTCGCCACAGATATGAGTTGCAAATAACTTATCTGTGTAGAGAATTTGCGTTTGTTGGTCGTAAGTACAAAGACCGGCGGGCCATCTTGGACTAGGTGTAGGAACAAATTTTAAAACATGACCCTTACCTAAATCTAAAGTTTCTTTCCCGCGCATGACGATGATTTTTAAATCTCGGTCTGGGAAAGTAGTACGCAAATCTCCAGCTGCTGGTAACGAACAGACAAAGGTAATCTGCGGTGCAAGTTCTAACAGCGCTTTAAAAGTGGCGATACGGTTAGGACTAAAGTGACCTAAAATCACATAATCCAACTTTTTAAAGTCGAGAGAATGCCGCAATCCTTCCAGAAAAATATCGGTGAAGGTTTCTGCTGGTGGGTCAACAAGTGCAATTTTATCACCTTCGATTAAATAGCAATTGGAAGTTGTACCTCTTTCCAATGCATATTCAATTTCAAACCGCAGACGCGACCAGCTACGCGCTCTCATTACTGTAGTGTTTGTGGCGATCGGTAAAACTTGAACGTCACGGGGTTTGGAATCGCTCATAGGTGTGGAGTGAAGGGTGAAGAGATAGCGTTTGGGGGGGATGGGGAGGACAAGGGGGATGGGGAGGACAAGGGGGATGGGGGGAGGGGGGGAGGGGGAGATGGCGAGATGGGGAGACAAGGAAGAAAATTCACCTCATCCCCCTTGTCCACGGACACGTTCCTTAACGGGGGGGAACCCCCGCACTCGCTGTGTCCTCCCCTTGTCTCCTTGTCCCCTTGTCTCCTTGTCTCCTTGTCCCCTTGTCCCCAGTCCCTAGTCCCTAGTAGTAATTACCTACTTTGCGGTGACGAACTGCGGTGAGTCCATCTTTGGAGACGCGACCTTCTTGGACGGTGCAGTAAAGAATCCAGTGGTCGCTGCATTCCATGCTTTGAGTGACTTCACATTCCATGTATGCTAAAGCATCGGTAAGAATGGGTGAACCGTTTTTCGCGCTTTGGGTTTTCACGCCGGCAAAGCGATCGGCACCGGGAGGTAGACGCTTGAGGAAGTGCTTTTTCAGGTCTTGATAATTTCCTTCTTCTAAGGCATTGAGGACGAAGCGATCGCCTATTTGCAATAATGATTCCATTGCTCTATCTTTGGCAACGGCTATTGTAAATCCTAATGGTTGCAAACTCGCTTGTGCTACCCAAGATGCCAACATCGCACTGCTGACATCACCTTTTTTGGCGGTGAGAATATACAATCCGCTGCTAATGCGTCCGAGGGCTTTTTCCATGTTGACATCAAGCGATTTAATCTGCTTGATGTTGCGTTCCCGCATCAACAATTGTCCCAAATCTGTACCCGCTTCTTCACACAATTGGTAAGTAGCTGCGGTGGGTTCACCTTTAATCCGAATTGCGGGAAAGGCTTCTTTCACACTCAAATCGATGAATTTTCTCCGGAGGGTATCAATCGGTTCGTCATCCCCACCGTAAGATTCAAATAAGCCGACTTTTTGCTTGTTGTTGGCGACAACTAAAAGCGAATTAATCGCCGCTTGTGCTGCAACCGCTGCGGTTGGCGGCATTCCGATAATTATACCAGATGCTCTACCTGCCAGTTCTTGAATTTCTTGGATTTCCGCACTGGATAAGTCCATCATTTCGACGGCTACCCCAGTTTTTTGGACTCCTTCATTAATCGACATGGCGAGGCGATCGCTATAGCCGTAGTCTGAGACGTAAAATAAAGCTACGGTTGTTTGCGCTTCTGCTTGGATTTGGCTCCAGCTTTGGTAGCGTTCTGTGAGAAAATCAAGGTTGTGGTGGAGTAAGGGTCCGTGTCCGTTGGCGATGATGTTGATTTTCCCTAGTTCGCTCATTCTCTTCATTGCATTCAGCAAAGAGCGAGCGTTGGGACCCATTAAGCAATCGTAGTAAAATCGAAAGTCAGCTTCTATTGCTTCTAAATCTTCGTCAAAGGTTCGCTCGTCGCAAAAGTGCATCCCAAAAGCATCACAGGTGAAGAGAGTTTGGGTTTTGCGATCGTAGCTGAATATTGTATCGGGCCAGTGCAAGTTAGGCGCACTGACGAATTCTATGACGTGTCCGTTACCTAAGTCAACGCGATCGCCACTTTTAACAATTCGCTTGGAAAAAGGATCGTGTACTAAGCCTTCAAGAAATTGTAAGGCAATTTTTGAACCTAAAACGGTTGCTCTGGGCGCTAATTGCAAAACTTCTTCCACCAAGCCGCTGTGGTCTGGCTCTGTGTGGCTGATTATGATATAATCAATTGCCTTGGGGTTGATTAAACCTTTGAGCGTGTCTAAATACAGCTTTTCAAACTTCCGGTGGGAAGTATCAACTAATGCGGTTTGCTGACCGCGAATTAGATATGAGTTGTAAGTTGTACCGTTTTGCAAACCGAATTCGATGTCGAAGCGATCGCGATCCCAATCAAGAGAACGAATCGCTGTTGTATTCGGGGCAATTTCTACAGTTTGTATAGTTAGCCGTTTTTGAGCATTTTCGGCGATCGCTACCATTATTCGTCTCCGAACGCAAATATCAGTATTTTTCTCTCTTTTTATTTTGCATGTAAATTTTTTTTAAAGTTGTAATAAAAAGCATAAATTATGTAATTGTAAAAGTAGCAAATATTGCTCTTTTTCAGCAGACTTTTTTACGATAATATTTTCATAACAAAAAGCAGAAACTCTTCAAGCCTATTTGTATCTAATGTTTCCTTTATCTACCATGTTTATCAACTGAAACATTGTATTATAAGGCATAGATAATAAAACTTATTTTGTAATTTAGGCTTCAAAAGTTAATAAATTGGGGAATGGGGCAATTGTTTAATGGGCAATTGTTTAATGGGCAATAAAAATAAAAATAAAGCCAAATTTCTTTCTATGCCCTATGCCCGATGCCCCATGCCCGATTCCCCAATTCCCAATTTTCAATTTTCAAAGAAAACGGATAGTTAAATGATGTGGAAATGCCGTCTGCATGATTGCACCCAAGGCTAAACCTGCTAAAGAAAAGATACTCGTCAGAAAAAAAGTTTGCCGTTCTCCCAAACCAGACCCTTGAAGGTCTATTCTTAATAATATGTTCGCGCAAATGATTAACAAGGTATCAATAAATACTTGAAACCAGGCGATCATCAGAAAGAACAAGAAAGCAGCTAAAACCGAAAAGGCGAAAGTTCTAGTATCCGATCTAAAGAAAATAATAGAATAATCTGCAATCTTCAACCACGGAGTTGTCAAGGCTGATAGCAAAAACAAGATAGCTGTGACTACCGTCAACCAAACATACCAAGGTGAATGTGCTTGCGATATCAACCAGCCCAAGCTACCGTAGGCAAGAACCACTAACGTCAGGGAAACCCAAAGAAAACTTTTCATACATTGACATCGGTTGATTTCCCAATACCATATCAACTCATTATTCCACAACTATCTGCTCTGCTGCAAGCAAAGCTTCTGGGCTACTTGACAATTTGCTCATTTTATGTAGAAAACATCAGTTGCGATCGAACGGCGTAGTCGATGTCTAAACCGATTTATCTGTCTTGAGGTGGGGTTTAAAACTCCTGAATTCTTTGTTGATAAATTTTTACTTGAATGATTTAAACTATAAATTTAACATCTTGTGTATTTTCCCTTTAACCAATAGAATCGTATGCTGTGTCAAAGAAAGACAAACAAGTTTACGCCTAATTAGCCCTCAAATTAGTTAAATATGTTCTTAAACATTTGTAAACTGTTAGCAGCGAAGTAGCCGCGTGTCACGTCTTGTTAGGGAATTATCATGAGACAACTTGTTATTGTTGAGCGCGTATGCCTGATCGGTCATATTTTATCCAAGGTTTTTGGATTGCTTGGTATACTACTGGTCATACCTAATGCCGAAGTAATTTTGAATTTAGGCACTGTTGGAGAGACTGCGATGCAGTCGAGTATGGCTAACGGTGGTGTAGTTGATATTATATTAGGTACAGTAGCTGTCAGTATTTTCGCGTATCGAGTTTTGGGATTGCGAAACTGGTTAGCATTCATGCTGCCCTCAGTGTTTATCTCTGTAGGAAGTGAACTGCTAGGAACTAGCACAGGATTTCCATTTGGTGATTATAACTACTTGAGTGGGTTGGGCTATAAAATTGCCGGGTTAGTACCGTTTACAATTCCTATATCCTGGTTTTATGTTGGTCTTTCGGCGTACTTAATCGCCAGAGCCGGTTTGCAAGTAGCTGAAAAACCAAGTTTAGTGCGTCACATTGCTGCTATAGCGGTAGGTGCTTTGTTATTCACCTGCTGGGACTTCGCTTTAGAGCCAGGTATGAGTCAAACTGCTTTTCCGTTTTGGTATTGGGAAAAACCAGGAGCTTTCTTTGGGACACCTTACCAAAACTATGCAGGTTGGTTTGGTACAAGTGCTTTATTCATGACTGTAACAGCACTATTGTGGAGAAATGCGTCGATAAAATTAGAGCGATCGCAACTCAACGTTCCTTTAATCGTTTATATCAGCAATTTTGTCTTCGCCGCTGGACTCAGCTTAGGATCTGGGTTTGCGATTCCAGTTTTACTGGGCTTTGTCGGTGGTGTAGTTCCGGCTTTAGCTCTGTGGTGGAGAACTGCAAATACACCCGCACAACCAGCCGTTGAAGCAAACACAGAAATGCAAGTGGCTCCAGTCAAAGTTGCTTTGAAGTAAGCATTTTCAGAAAGAAGAGGCATTGGGCATTGGGCATGGGGCATTGGGCATGGGGAATCGGGCATTGGGCATGGGGCATTTCCCATGAGTCCCTTTTCCCTTTCCCCTTTTCCCCTCTTCAATTGCCCATTGCCCATTGCCCATTGCCCATTGCCCATTCTTCAATTTTGAATTTTGAATTATTTAACGCTATTTTTGCTACTTATCCAAGTACCGACAACAGCGATTTTGCTCTCGCGTCTGCTGAAAGGACCCGGACGCCATCCTCCTATTAAACCCCAACAACCAACACCAGAGCTTTTAGGTAGTGTCAGTGTTATCGTTCCTACCTTAAATGAAGCTTTACGTATTAGCCCTTTGTTAAACTGCTTAAGTCGGCAAAGTTACGAACTTCGGGAAATTATTGTTGTAGACAGTAAGTCCCAAGATGGCACTCCCGACTTGGTAAAATTGGCACAGCAAAAAGACCCTCGTTTTCGGCTGATGACGGATGATCCTTTACCTCCCGGTTGGGTGGGGCGTCCTTGGGCGTTGCATAATGGCTTTTTGCATAGTTCAGAGGCAAGTGAGTGGTTTTTAGGGATGGATGCTGATACTCAGCCCGATCCCGGTTTGATTGCTGGTTTGGTGAAGACAGCAGAAGCTGAAAAATATGACTTGGTTTCGCTGTCGCCTCAGTTTATTCTGAAATATCCAGGGGAATGCTGGTTACAGCCGGCTTTGTTGATGACTCTGCTTTACCGATTTGATCCGGCTGGTGTGAATACTAAGCAGCCAGAACGGGTGATGGCGAATGGACAATGCTTTTTGTGTCGTCGCCGAGTTTTAGCGGCTGTGGATGGCTACAGCAGTGCTGGGGGTTCTTTTTGTGATGATGTTACTTTAGCTCGTAATATCGCCGCTCAAGGCTTTAAGGTAGGCTTTCTGGATGGTGCGAAGGTGCTAAAGGTGCGGATGTATGAGGGAGCGTTGGAGACGTGGAAGGAATGGGGGCGAAGTCTTGATTTGAAAGATGCATCTTCCCGCGCTCAATTGTGGGGGGATTTATGGCTACTTTTTTCAGTTCAGGGTTTACCTATTTTTGTTGTCCTTACTTACCTCTTTCTCTCCCCATTTCACCCCCTCCCCCACTTCCCCACTCTCCCCCTCCTCCTACTGGGTTTGAATGTATTTCTGCTGGTGATTCGCTTTGCTTTGTTGTTGGCGATCGCACCTTCTTACGATCGCAAAACTGCCACATACGGCTGGTTGTTCTGGCTTTCTCCTTTAGCCGATCCCATAGCGGTGCTACGAATTTTCTTATCTGCATTTCGTACTCCCCGCGAGTGGCGAGGACGGAAGTATAGTTAGGAGTTATGAGTTATGAGTTATGAGTTATGAGAAAGAAGATAGAAAATAGAATAACTTCTTCACTCTTAACTCCTCACTCCTAACTCCTAACTCCTCACTCCTAACTCCTCACTCCTCACTTTCATTCCCCAGGCGATCGCCTCTTTCCAATTCCCAGAGAATTTGATTACCTTCTCGTCGTACTCGTGAAACGATCCAGTTGCGCCAACGCCATTGATCTCCTCGACTGGTGACAGCGCTGGCGTGAACATCCATTAAATCTGCTAGTTCGGAACTGGTGATTAAGTAGCCTTTTGTGGCTATTTCGTCAGCGATGTGCAGAGTTTCAACTAAGTTGCGGAGATGCGCCACCCTCATCTCTGGTGGTTTTTCTTCGATTGTTGTCGATGTAGATGGCTCCATAATTGTTGTATCTGTTGCAATACTGATTTCTTGTTTTCTTTTGTTAATTATTGTCGAGTTTGTATCACAATCAGATACTTTTGCTACATTTATCTCGCTTGTTTGCGTTAAGGATTGCTGAGAGTGAGTGTAAGCGAGTTGTTTGAGGGATGGGGTTTTACCAGTGGCGTAGGCACGAGCAATTACATCGCACCGTTCGTTTCCTATGTTACCAGAATGACCCCGGACATGTTCCCACTTGACTCTGCGACTATTGAGTTCATCCAATTGTTCCAAAAGGTCTTGATTTTGGACGGGGTTCCCATCTGCTTTTTTCCAGCCTTTCTTTTTCCAGTTTTTCACCCACTTGGTAACGCAGTTGATTAAATATTCGCTGTCGGTATAAAGGGAAATGGGTTCTTTTTGTCCAGATTCTTCTAAGTATTTGAGAGCTGCGATCGCTGCTTGCATTTCCATTTTATTATTGGTGGTATGGGGAGAGCGATCGCCCATTTCATAAATTGAGCCATCGGTAAAATAGACGACTACACCCCAACCACCCGGACCTGGGTTGCCGGTGCAAGCGCCATCAGTATATATACTTTGAATTGTGCGTTGAGAAGACATGGTTAAAATATCGAACCGCGAAGACACGAAGGACGCAAAGGAAGAAGTTATTAGCGACGAAGGCTGCGAAGCAATATATACGTTAGCGCGGCAAAAATCAACCCTATAAACAAACTCAAGGTAAAGATTTGGGTTTGGTAAGCTAGAGGGTTTTTATCTTTGGGTATCTCGGCTAGGATGACGGCAGATCCTATTTGGCTGGTTGCTAGTCCCACACCTGCGATGCCGATGAATTCTTCTAGGTGGCGATCGCTTTTTGCTTGGTATATGTCAATTGTACCCTGAATTGTACTAATTAAATTTTGCAGCAGGGTCAAGCCTGGGCTGAGGTTAATATAATCTGTCTCTACTTGTTGGAGATATTTTTCAGCACTAAATTCGCTAAATTCTTGCATAAATTGTTGCTGATTGTTGCTATTTTCTTTGGAAATCTTCTCTAGCCGCTTTTTGTAATTGTTAAGATTTACTTTTATTGTGCGTCCTTGGTCATCAAGGTAATTTAAATCTATTGCATAGTGCGATAAAATTGTCAATGTCTTAGTTAGGGTTTTTTGTAATTCTTCAAGATTGAGTTTACCTGCGTTTATTTGTTGTCCTAAATCAGTGACTTTTTTTACTATTTTTTGTACTTCATGAAAATCTTTCTTGAGTTTGCTTTTCAATTTGCGGCTTTGGTGATAAGCCCAAATAATTTTATGACGATAGCAAAACAGACGGTTTAAATCGAAATATACATTGGCAATGCTTGTGGTGATGTCGTCAAGCGATCGCTGTGGTGGAAACAAACATATTAATATATGAAAGCTATCTTGAAAGCTTTTGTCATCAACCCAATCATTAGGCTGTTCCCACATTTCAAATGCTGTTGCACCTAAAAAAGTACCCTGGTTTTTCAAGTTGATTTGAGTTTGATAAATGGGGTTTATTTGCTTATAGCATTGTTGAGCGATCGCTTTAATTTCTTTATCGTTATAAACTTGTGACAACTGTCCCCAAATAAACCAAGTTTTACCGACTTTTCCTTGCTGATGTATCCGGGATTCTATATTTTTTTTAATATCTTGCAAACGGCTGATAGGTTTGCTCTTATTATCATTGATAACAGAGCAATCGACCTGTAAGGCATAGGTATCACTCAGTTGCAGTGCGCGGTAGTAGCCTTCTAAGTCTGGGTCAAATTTTTCAAGTTTTTCTGGTTCGTGTAACTCGACGTAATCGGCTTCCGTTTTTTCCAGGAAAGCGAGTTTTTTGAGTAAATCCTGTTCTTGAGAATTAAGCTTTTGGTAATCTTTATTTAATTCGGGTTTGATTTTCCGCCAAAAGTGATGACGATTTTGGTTAATTTGCTCGTCTGTTTGTCCTAAGCCTTGTTGCAAATCGTAGACGAATAAATCAACAGTTGGATAAATGAGATTATACTGTTGATTCATGGCATAGGCATTTGTAAAGAACGAATAATTATTGCCCAAACATCTTTAGCTTTACTTACAGAGTCAGCAGCATTGAAAATGGGTTGAGAGATTTCAGTTAAGTTTTCATCTTCGAGTTGTTCGTCAATGGCAACAAGAATATTGTTGATTTCTGTGCTTTGCTGTTCCGCAGCATGATTAATTTTAGCTGGTAAAGGTCCTCTACTCCGGATTTTACTATTTGCGTTTAAAGATTCGTGAATTTGTTCGTAGTAAGTTGCAAGCGGCGGATAATTCATGACAATGTCATACAGTTTGTCAATATCCGCCGGAATGTTGATATTATTTATCTGCGCTTGCACATCATCTGGCAAAGGTGCGTCAAGCTGGTAAAGTGCAAAAAGAAAAGCTTTGAGTTCCGAGGCTTCTAAAGGTTGCATGATTCAAAATTCCCAGTAATTGTAAAAGCTGCCCAGAAATAAGGATGATTATAAGGTTTATTATTTGGTTCGGTTGTATTGTTAATATTGTTTAAATGGCGTGACAAAAAACGGTAAACTATGCCTTCATGTTCTGGAAGTTGGGCGATTTGAGCCGCATACCATTCTGCAAGTTTGGCGTTGGTGACATTTCGCAACCATTGGGTAGCTTTAGCCAAAGCTACAATCTCTGATTTTTCTTGTTGCAGCAGGTGGTAAAATTGAATCATCACCAAAGCGCTAGCGGCTGATTCTACAATCCACAGTGTACTGACGACATGCGCCACACCGCAACTCATAAAGCCACTGACAAGCCCCACATATTCGGTGGTGATGGTATGATTACCTGCGATCGCGCTTTCGCAAGCTGCAAGACTAACGAGTTTGTAACTTTTCAAATCAAAGTTGCGGATATCGGTAAGAGTCAGTTTGTCTTCACCCGCTAACGCCAAGTGCGATAAAGCAGGATTGTGAAAATTGTATTCCCCATGTCCAGTAAAGTGGAAAATACTGTGTTTTTCCGGCAAAGCAGTTATTAGTGCTTCTTTTGTGGCTTGTTCAGAGGAAAGCCGAGTAGGTTTGAAGAACATTCGGTTTATCGCTTCCGATTCAATTTGGGCAAATTGCAACGAGGGATAACCTTTGCTGTTGGGATGTTCGATGCTAAGGAGTTGTAGAGACGCGAAATTTCGCGTCTCTACAAAAGTGGGGAAATTCTTCTTGTCTCCTTGTCTCTGTATCCCCGTATCATCTTTGTGCGTCTGCTGTAAGTTTATGCCAATTTGAGCGCTGGGTAGATAGGTGATGGTGAAGCGATCGCCAAACAGCGCATGGAGAGGAAAGCGGTGTAAGTCGCGGTGAGGAACCAAAATTAAATTTTGGATTTTGAATTTTGGATTTTGGATTGATGAGGTTGCATTGTCAGGGTTTATGGCGCTAACTATAGCGGAGATATCAAGAATATTATCCAGTTGGCGAAGCATTTCGGGCAAGTTGTCGCGCCATGTACTTTCTTTTTCGCCTTGCTTATCTTTACCTTTGCGATAATCGGCGTATTGTTCATTCCACTTTTTCACCCAGTCTTCAAAGTCGCGCAAGCGTTGCGTTTGGCTGAGAAACCCGGTTTCTCCCAAGACGATGGGTGATGGTGCGTTGTGTTTCAGGATGAAAGTGTGTAGGGCGTAAGGGCTAATATGCCAGTAAACAACAGCAGTTGTAGGATTAAGCAACTGTTGCATTTCTAAGTAGTTGGGTGAGGAAATATCATCACTCCACGCAGACAAAAGCCAACTTAAACAGGCATTTTTACCTTGTTCGGCTAATTCAACTGCTTGCACCAGATTCCCAGACTGCACCGCTAAATCAACAGTCAATTGCTGAAAACCTGCAAACTTCAAAGCTAGTTGTTTTTTACTTTCATCAGAACGATTTGCTTCACTCAGCAAGCGACGTAAAAAATCTGTACCGCGTCGCTGGAGTTCTTCCGCTTTGGCAGTTTCCCGCAAATCCAACTGCACGCGAATCAAGTCTCGCAAAACCTCTAGATGCAACTCAGGAAAATCTGCTTGTGTGAGAGTTTTCAGCGCCTGATTGTAACTTCTAACAGCCTTGTCCCAATAGGTGCGGGGGTAGAAATCTCCTCGCCCTCGGAAGTAGTGAGCATTACCTATCGCTTGATGCAATTCTCCCCAGCCTTCTGGGTGCGTGTCTTGCTGGCAATACTTCAAACCTTCCTCATAGCTTGCCAATTGTCCCTCATAGCCACGCTGATTGAGGATTGGATTTCTCTGTACTATGCCAATTAACAAACTCGGTAGCTGATTATAACTAACTGATTTTTCTGCCGCAATGCCCCGGTTTAACCAAGCTTCGTATAAATCAGGTTTGATTTTTATGGCTTTGTCGTAGGATGCGATCGCTTCTTCATATCGCCCTAAGTCATACAGCGCCCCGCCCCGATTCTCCCAAGCTTCGTAGAAGTCTGGTTTGATTTCTATAGCTTTGTCGTAGGATGCGATCGCTTCTTCAAATTGCCCTAAATAAAACAACGCCCTGCCCCGGTTCCTCCAAGCTTCATGGTAGTCAGGTTTTATTTCTATAGTTTTGTTGTAGGATGTGATCGCATCACTATGTCGTCCCAAATCAAACAGCGCCCCGCCCCGGTTGTACCAAGCTTCGTATAAATCAGGTTTAATTTCTATCGCTTTGTCGTAGGATGCGATCGCTTCTTCAAATTGCCCTAAGTTATCCAGCGCCATGCCTCGGTTATACCAAGCTTCATGGTAGTCAGGTTTGATTTCTATAGCTTTGTTGTAAGATGCGATCGCATCACTATAGCGTCCTAAGTTAACCAGCGTTACGCCCCGGAAATACCAAGCTGAGTCGTCGTCAGGTTTAATTTCTATGGCTTTGTCGAAAGAGGCGATCGCTTCTTCAAATTCTCCTAAGATATGCAGCACCAAACCCCGGTTGATCCAAGCTGAGTCGTCGTCAGGTTTGATTTCTATGGCTTTGTCGAAAGAGGCGATCGCTTCTTCAAATTGCCCTAATTTACCCAGCGCAACACCCCGGTTATACCAAGCTTCATGGTAGTCAGGTTTGATTTCTATGGCTTTGTCGAATGACGCGATCGCATCACTATATCGCCCTAAGTTAACCAGCGCCCCGCCCCGGTTGTTCCAAGCTTCGTGGTAGTCAGGTTTGATTTCTATGGCTTTGTCGAATGAGGCGATCGCACCTAGAAAATCCCCACCATAGTATTGCTCTTCCCCTCGCTCAAACCACGCTTCTGCCTCTCCCTCCTCTCCTCCCTTCGCGTCCTTCGCGCCTTCGCGGTTCGTTTCTCCCCCCCTCAACAACCGCATCCCAATATCACGCGCCACCTCTCCCACATCCCCAACATCCAACTCACCCAACTGCACCATCCGCTGTGCTAACTCCGCATTCAGTGCATTTGACACTAACAATCTTTCACCAAAACCCCGCAACCACTCCACCAAACCAGCCTGAGCGATTTTGTTTCCATCCAAAAAGCCTCTTACCCGTCCCCGACTCCAGCCGTCATTCACCCCAGCCAACAGTTCGAGAAACAACGATTCATACTCTGCATCTGTCGGCAGTTTCCGTGGTTCTACGGGTGTGTATTTCCCCAACGGTGGAGACTTGCTATTAAATAAACGTACTAAAGACCTTTTTAGCCACCGCCAAAGCCGCCTGAGCATTTGCCGCAACCTTGTATCGCTTTATTTTGTGTATTATAGCGATTTTACTGAGATGTCAGTGGGATGCGATCGCCTTTCACCACAAAAGCGAAAAGTGCGACTGTTCTTCAACTAAAGTTAAACAGCTTATGATGGTTTTAACTCCCCCTATTTCCAGGTTGAAACTATGGTAGACGAACTACTTAGCCGTATTACTGTTAACCCGAAAGTAATGCTAGGGAAACCCGTTATTAAGGGAACACGCTTAAGCGTTGAATATATTCTGAATTTGCTGGCACATGGTGCAACAATAACGGAAATTATTGAAGAGTATGAAGGCTTAGTCGAAGCAGATATTCAAGCCTGTTTTTTGTTTGCCAGTCGTTCGTTGGAAAGTACTAGTTTTATGCCACTTGTTACGGAGATGGCGTAGATGCGCTTTTTGGTAGATGAAAACGTTGGTGTTGTTGTGGCAAAATGGCTCCGGGAGCAAAAATACGAAGTGTTTTCAGTATATGAGTCAGCGCGGGGAATCGATGACGAAGATATAATCCAGAAGGCTTTTACAGAGAACTGGATTTTAATCACCAACGACAAAGACTTTGGAGAAAAAGTCTACAGAGAACACCGTTCGCATAAAGGTGTTATTCTTCTACGTTTGGAAAATCAAAAAGCTACAAACAAAATTGAGACTTTGCAACGGCTATTGGAAATGTATGCTGAACAACTATCTGACAATTTTATCGTAGTGAGTGAAACACAGATTCGCTTTGCAAGGTCATAATTCCAACGATAGTGACTATTGTGTCATTAAGGTTTTAAGTTTAGCTTTATCAAAAGTACTGCCCCAAAGGATTATTTTTTAATTGATATTACTTGTTCAATAAAATTCTGCCATATTTCATTAGGAATCCAAATTTTCTGCAAGTCCTTTTTGGCATCTTCATCACTAATACCTTGACAAAGGTGGCGATAAAGATACATGAATGCTGAAACTCGCATATTTGCAGCGCAATGCACAAAAACTTGTTTGTCTGCGTTCCCTTCCATGACGCTAAAAAATTCTTTCACATTCTCGATTGTTGGGTTTTGCCAAACTACGGGAATGTGGACATATTGCATACCTTGATTTTCGACAATTTGCTTTTCATCTGGCAAAGCGTTAGGAGATTCTGGTAGTGCCAGATTTACAATAACTTGATATCCGGCTTCTTTGATTGCTTGAAACTGTTCTGAAGTCGGTTGTCCGGAAGTGGCAATTGTATCGGATATTTTGAGAAAGTTGTAGATGTTTTCCATGCGTTAACAAAGTGACTGCGTAGGAGTATCGCCCACAATATTTATGCAAAATTAATCATAGAAAGTACCATCTTTGCGTGTAAACATCCAACCATCAGGAGTGGATTTCGCGATGATGTCATCATCTGGATAGGTTACGCGATCGCCTGAAGTTCTATCGCCAATTTCTAAATAAACTACCATCGCCTCAGATTTATTCACCAGATGGTGTCCATTTTCCTCACCAGCAGGGAAACCTGCCATCATACCCCGTTTTAATATTTGTTCTCCCTCGTTGCTAATTAACGTGATTTCACCCTCTATCACATAGATAAACTCATCTTGTCGCATATGCCAATGCCTCAACGCAGAACAACTTCCTGGCGCAAGTGTTACTAAGTTTACACCAAAGTTTTTCAAGCCAGCCGCATTACCTAACGCTTGTTTCACTCTTCCTGACACCAAAGGCTTAAATTCATCGGGATAAATTGAAGTTGTGCGAGTGGGTATATTTTCCGGGTTAATTATCATTATTTTGATTTATTCTAAACATCAACTGCATTTTACCTAATTCAGATGTAAAACCCCAACGTTGATAATATGGAATCATTTCTGGCAAACAGCAAAGAGCAATCCACTAAGATTGATTTTAACTGAGGATGATTGACAACTGCATCCATCAACTTCGAGCCAAGTTTCATGTTTCGATGAGTGGGTTTAATAATCACATCGAAAATAATCGCTCGATAAACAAAGTCAGTGAGTCTGCGAGTAAAACCAATTAATTTTTCATTTTCATCAACTAAAGCGATAATAACGTTTGATTTTGAAAGCATCCGCGTCACGTCTTAAAGTGTACGTTTATTACTCCAGAATTCGTTTTTGTACAAATCCAGCAGTTCCGAAATTTGATTTTCAGTCAGTTGTGAAACAATTCGGTACGTCATAAGCCTTTTCTTCATCAGCTAAAGAGCAAACTTATATAAATGCTGATTTGTTAGATAAAATCAAACTTAATTATACACTGAAATAAATCATGTCCGATCGCACTTACTACGAAACGATGGCAGAGTACAACTTTTGGATGAATCAAAAGCTTTATGCTATCTGTGCAGAAATCCCTGACGAAAAAAGAAGAGAAGATTTAGGTGCGTTTTTTAAGTCGATACACGGAACTTTAAATCATCTGCTTTTTGGCGATCGCGCTTGGATGGGACGCTTCATCGAAAAACCTTTTACAGCTAAAATCGGACAGGAATTATATACAGATTTTGATGAACTTCGTCAAGAACGAGAACTTACCGATCAACAAATTATAGAATGGTCAAAAAGCCTTTCACATGAGTGGTTAAACCAACCATTCAAATACACCAGCGGTGTAGACGGAAAAACGCGCATTTTACCCGCTTGGCTTTTGGTGACGCATATGTTTAATCATCAAACTCACCACCGAGGACAATTAACTACTCTTCTTAGCCAGCTAGGATACGATCCGGGGATTACTGATTTACCGTTTTTGCCTTGTTTGAATGCAATTGTTAAAGTATCGGAACCCACAGGCAAGGTTGCTCGTTGATGCAAGCCCACCGATTATTTTGTTAGGCAGAGTGGAGAGTATCAAGGAAATTGAAGGAAGGCTTCGCCTTCTGGTTAAAACCTGGTACTGCAAGCAATTGAGAAGAGTCAGATTTGAAGACAGCAAAGTAGATGCGTTTGCCCTGCTTTAGCCTAAGCATCTAGGAGCGCTAGGCGTGTTTTGTTGTTTACGTTCCTTAATTTGGACTAGGGTCATTGACGATGGTGCAACTAAAGGCATTCTTCGTCGGCTGGTCTTATGCTGATTTTGTTAAGGCACGTAGTAGTCTTTGTTTCGGGCGGTGTCGTGGTTCGCTCGTGAGGAAGCTAACAAGCTCGTACAGTTCCAAAACTTTAACCCCCTTGGCACTAATCTCGCCATAGTTTTCAATTACCCTTTGAACCCATAGATTAAAGTCATCCGGCGACCAGCCATCAAAATGGTTGGCAATGCATCCAATCAGGATGTCGTACCCTGCCTTTAGTGGAAATCCAGCAGCGGTTGCAGCAGCTTCGCAATCTTTGCGACAACTGGCGAGCGCTCGTTCAAAATCTAGAGTACTGATTTCCAGAGCGTTAATGGACATCGTGCCATTCAAAGTTTCAACAATCATTGGTATACGTTCCGTCTTAAAGTGTACTTAAGGGCGATGCAGGTATTAATATGTAAGATTGGTAAAAAGCGATCGCTCTTTTAATGGGTATATTTTTCTATTTACCAGATAAGTGTCCCTTTCACCCTTTTCCACAACAAAATTCAACTTAGGCAAAAAAGATATGTCCCTAGCGCATGAAAAACCCCAGCAACGAGTGCCTCGTCGTCTGGAAGTGTCGATATCTCGTTGTGCATCCCAAAATTAACTCATGAAATTAATGGTAGACGCGCTTTCTCTTATACGTTTTAAACGCCTAAGCTCGCCGTAATTCATAATTAATAATTATTCGGTCAGCTTAAACTCTCCACTTAAAAAGTTTTAGCTTCATAAAAATTCGTGTTCAGCTTTTACCATTTTTTTAATTATGAATTATGAATTATGATTTAAGATTTGTCATATTCAACTTTGCCGTAATCTAACTTAATTACTCTATCTGCTAAATGAAAATAGTGGTCATCGTGGCTGATAGCTAATACTGTTTTACCTTGTTGCTTGAGATTTAATAGTATTTCTTTATAAAATATATCCCGGAAAACCGGGTCTTGATCTGATGCCCATTCATCAAATAAATAAATAGAGCGATTTTCTAAATATGCAGTTAATAAAGCCAGACGTTTTCGCTGTCCTTGGGATAGTGCTGTAGTCGATAATTTACCGTTTTCAATCTTTACTTTGTGACTTAATTGCAACTGTTGCAAATATTCCTGTGCCTGTTTATCAAAGTCAATATTACTAATACCTAAAATGCGGTCAAATAAATAGAAATCTGAAAAAACTACAGAAAAATGCTGCCGATACCACTCGCGATTATCATCGGTAATTACTTTACCATCTAGCCGAATTTGCCCTGATTCGGGGATGTATAATCCTGTAATTAGTTTTGCTAAGGTGGATTTACCGCTACCATTACCGCCTACAATGAACACTAATTGACCAGGATGAAAAGTCAAATCTACTGGACCTAAAATGAAATTGCTGTCTTCTACTTCACCTGGGTAAGCATGGGTGACTTGTTGTAATTCTAGTGTAGAAAATATCCCCGTGTCTTCGTGTCCCCGTGTCCCCGTGTCCTCTTTTTGTGCGGCTAATGTTAACCCGATTCTTTCTATTTTTTGCAGTGCTACACTTGCTCTAGACAGTTGCTGAAGTTTGTCTAAGATGCTTTGCATTGGTAGCATCAGATAAGTGAAGGTAAGTATATATCCTGATAATACAGATGGTGCGATCGCTATCAGTTGCGGCAAACCAAATAGCAATAAACCCACAAGAGTGAAAAACAGCAGATTTGACCAGTTGCTACCAATTGAAAATGTAATCAGCGCTGTAGCATTATGATCGCGGGATGTCGCAGCGCTTTTTTGCAATTCTTGTGAGAAAAAGTCTTGACGGCGGGCGGCGTGTAGTTTGAGTTCTTTGATACCATCAATGATGGTGCTAAAATGTTTGAATAAGCGGTCTTGGTCAACTCTAGCTAAAGTGAGAAAATGTTGCGCTCTATTAATTAGCAGTTGAATAGTACCCAGCGCTACCATGATAAAGCCGATTGTAAAGGCAAACACGCCGATGGAAAGCGAACCGAGGTACAGCAAGCAACCAGCAATAATCGCAATGTCAACGCAAATAAAGGGAATTGCGTAAACTGTGGTGGATAGTGTGGCAACATCTTCGGTGAGGGTTGTCATTAATTGATTTGCACCGAGTTGTTCTAAATGTCGCAAGGGAGAAGATAAAATCCCTTGACTCAAGCGCAACCGCAAGCGATAAACAGCGTCTTGGGAAAGATTGATTAACAAAACTTGGCAGATGATGCTGTTGATGATAACTACAAATGCTAGTGCTGCGAAGTACCACACTATGTTAGATGTAAAATTGCCACTGACAGCACTGTTAATTAGTGCAATCAGTCGGGCGGTGGTTCCACCGCTGACTAAACCAGTTAAAATAGCGATCGCTACCTGCAACTTTGAAGCTCGCAATAAAAGCCAGATTAAATTCATCCACGATACCGCAATGGTGTTAGTTCGGTTTTAACCCAATTATCAGTGCAAGTTCTAGCCACTTCCAGTAACAATCCACATCAGTAAAGCCGATTTCTCGCAACCAATGCAGTTGGGTTTCCACGTCTAAAAGTTTATTTGATGGATCGTCTTGTTCAAGAGTTCTACCAATCGCTTTTAAAAAATATTCGTGCAATGCTGGTGTTGACGAAGAAACATGTTCTAAGTTGCAGAAAATACCACCCGGTTCCAATATTTGAAATATTTCTGTGTAGAGAGAATGTTTGCGATCGCCAGTTAGATGGTGGATGGCACTGGAAACTACTGCATCAAATTTACCATTATCTGGCAGCGGTTGATTTAAGTTGTGAGCGATCGCCTTTACCGTTGCATCGTTTGCAAAGGTGCGCTTTATAACGCACCTACGTTTTTCAAGCATGAAGGTTAGCTTGTTCTTGCAACCACGGATCTACAGGTTGTCCATCTTTGCGACGCAGTTCAATTTCAATTACCATCACTTCTTTGGAACCAGGGGGAGCCGGTTTTTGATGGAAAATAATATCATAATCTGCTGGATTGTGCTGACGCTCTTTCAACCAATCTTGCACTTTGGTGGTAGCAAATAATGATTGCCCTTGCTCAAACATTCGCGTAATCTGCATCTGTAGAGAGAAAGGATTTAATCTACCCATTGTCTACTCCTTTAGAAATTTTTTCAATACAAGCCCAAATGCTATGCTATAATACTTCTTGTACGGCAGGGAGTGCCGGAACTCACGCTTGAGGAGCTAGTTGCAAGACTAGGATAACACTGAAAACATCATGTGTGCCCAAGAAACCTAGACCCTTGTGGTTCAGGTACTTCACAATTTTTATGATCCAAGAGGGCAGGCATTTTGTCTGCCCTTAAAAATTTCTAGATATTTTGAATTCGTTCTTCTACTGTGGGGGTTCGGTAAACCTCATAGTTAGAGTCGATTAGTAACAGTCAAAGTTAATCTATCTGAAGGAAAAGCCGGAAAAGTTGTGCTTGTACGGGAAACAGCAATACTAAACTTATTAAATGCTCGTTACAATCAAAGCTAGAAAGCAAGTTGAGGAGCGACCAGGATGCAAGTTTCATACGACTCTGATAAACGTAAATTGCTATCATCTCTGTGTCATGGAGCGATTTTTTTTAGTACAGGATTATTATCGATTGGGGTTCCGATTGTCATTAACTCACTTTCCGATGACCCAGTTGTTAAAAGCAACGCTAAAGAATCGATTAATTTTCACTTCAATGTTTGGTTCTGGGCAACTTTAATTGGAATTCCGATTGCGATTATATCTTTTATTACCTTTGGTATTGGCGGAATTTTATTCTTCCCCGTTGTTGCACTTGGTTTTGCAATACACTGGGGACTGACAATTTGGGCATTATTTCACTGTCTAACTCAGCCTGATGAACCGTTCCGTTATCCGTTTATTTTTCGACTGTTTTAAAGACTCAGATCCCCGACTTCTCCAAGAAGTCGGGGATCTTGTTTCGTGCCATAAAAACTTATTCTTGACGTTCTTCTTGCTCTTGTTGCAATAGCCGATCCACTTTATTCTCAATTGCAGTCAGCCTTCTTAGAATTGTAGGACGGTCATCATCAAGAGAAACTAGCAAATTTGCTATTCCTTGTTGTATATTAGCCAATCTTTCTACTGCGCTCTGAAGCTGTATCATTCCTTCTCGGAGTTCTTGTCTTTCAAGTCTTGCTTCAGCCATTGTATCTAACATTGCTTGAGCGGTTCTGGCATTGCTTTCGATGAGTTGCTTGAGTTCTTCATCTGTCATTGTGCAAGTTTTTATTATTGATTATATAATTTTTCGCTTCTTTGTGGCTTTGTTAGGTAAAGTGCGATCGCGAAGCGGGCGCACCGCGCCATCGCCTTGACTGGAAAAACTTCGCAATTTGCTAATATTATAAAATATACCTCGACCAAGAGACATAACTATGAGGCATCTTTCTATACTGAAAATATATGCACGTTATTTCTCGTTCCAGACTTGTCGAATTCTGGGAAAAATACCCAAACGCACAAAACAGTTTGCGTTCATGGTATAAACTAACAACTATAGCTGAATGGCAAAACTTTGTTGATTTACGCTCCCGTTTTTCCCTCAGCCGATCAAGTTAGTAATCTTACAATTTTTAACATTGGCGGTAACAACTATCGACTCATTACGTTGGTAGATTACAATTATCAAAAAGTTTTTATCCGCCATGTTCTCACCCACGCAGAATATGACAAAGAGGACTGGAAAAATGACCCTTGGTACACCTAACACTTACATTGAATTACTGACAAATTTCCCTCCTCGTCCCATCACCGCTGAGTCAGAGTTGCTGGCTACGCAAAAAGTAATCGACTCATTGATTGATAAAGGTGAATTAACACCCGACGAACAAGACTATCTAAATGTTTTAGGTACTCTAGTATATGAATACGAAGAAAGACATAAACTTATACCTGATATTCATGGTGTTGAGTTACTTAAAGTATTGATAGATGAATTTAGTTTACGCCAAAAAGATTTAGTTTCTATCTTTCAAACTGAGTCTATCGTATCTGAAATATTGAGCGGTCAACGAAATTTAACAGTTAACCACATTCAGCAGCTTGCAAACTTTTTTCACATTTCCCCGGCTACTTTTTTTGAGTCGAAATGAAAAACTTTGTAAGTGCGTAGACGCAACGCGACTTGTCGCAGACATCGCTCTTTGCTACTTTGTTGGGTAAAGTGCGATCGCTTTAAAGAATTCTCCCCTTAAATAAAACCGACAGAGTATTTGAGGATTTCTGGATCTGGATAATTTTCATCTACCTTCAAATGCGTTCAGAATCTCTTCGGGTAAGGGTGCATCAAAATCATCAGCCACCGTAAATTCTCCGGCACATAAACCAAACGGACGCATCTTTTTTTCGGTACTTGTAATCGGTTTTAGTTCGGCAATAGGTTTGTCAGCTTGGACAATAACAAAAGTTTCACCGGCTTCAACTTGATTGAGGTATTGCAATGGTTTTTGTTGAAACTCCTCAACTGTGACTCTTTGCATGATTAGTACTTAAGCAATGTTCAAAGGTAATCTTTTACCTGACTTAATTGTAGTGCATATTTTGTTGACATCTGGGGAGAATGCAGCAACTAAGATTAACGAATACTCTGAATTAACTGAATATTATTTCTTAACCACTCATTGACCAACACTTGAATGTCAATACCTTTATCTTATGCTAGCTTATTCAAAAATTCATTGACATCTGGTTCTAAATAAATAGGAAAATTAAAAGTGGCATCAGGGTTATAAAATTTTCCCCGTTGTGCAGTAGAAAAATCATATTCTGGTTTCATAGAAACTGTTCTTGATATTGTTTAGTTTTTATTCCACTTCAAAAAGAATGCGAGGAAGTCCTGACTGACGAATAATCGACCGTAAAGTACCAGTTTTTAGCTCATCGTAATCAGGTACGGGAACAGTTACAGTTGATTCTTCGGTTTGCAATTGCATTATTATGTGGCTACCCCGCTGACGTACCTGTACAAAGCTATTTAGTTCTAGAATTTTGCAAACTTCTCGACCAGAAAGAACACGCAATTTACCCAACACTCACCTCAAGACGTGTAACAAAGACTTCTGTATGCAATCTTTCCTCAATTTCCGAAGGAGATGCAGTTTCAAAAAATAATTCCAGCGCTTCAATCAGATTATGCCGTGCTTCTTCAATAGTTGTACCTTGGCTGGCTATATCGAGTTCGGGACAGAGTGCTACATACCAATCGTCTTCGCGTTCAATGATTGCGGTGAACTGTTTTATTTGTTTCATGTTCTGCCTTATTTGTAATTTAAAGGCAGGCATCTTGCCTGCCCCACAAGAGAATACAATTAACTCAAACCAGCCTTTAACTCACTTTGCGCTTTATCCAACGCTTCTGGTAACTTACTCGCATCACGTCCCCCAGCTTGCGCTAAATTCGGTCTTCCACCACCACCACCACCGCAAATCTTGGCAATAGCACCGATAAATTTACCGGCAAGAAGTCCTTTTTTATTGACTTCTGGACTAAAAGCTGCTATAAGGCTAACTTTCCCAGCTTCGGGAACTGAACCCAATACCACCGCACCCTTACCGATTTTCTGCAACAAGCGTTCAGCAGCGGTTTGCAAAGAAGCGGCATCAACCTCTTCTATTTGGGCGACGATAATTTTATAATCGCCTACAGATTCGGCTGTTTGCAGCAAGGTGTCAGATTTAGCGATCGCCAATTGTCCTTTCAATATCTCCAACTGCTTCTGAGTATTCTTCAGTTCGTTTTGCAGTCCGGTTATTCTCTCTGGAACTTCTTCGGGTTTAACTTTAAAGCGATCGCTTAAATCCTTGACTACTTTATCGCGAACATTCAAATAATCCAGCACCGCTGAACCAGAAACCGCTTCAATTCGCCTTACTCCTGAAGCCACACCCGCTTCAGAAATAATCTTGAAAACGCCAATCTCCGCAGTATTACTTACATGAGTTCCGCCGCACAGTTCCATCGATACACCCGTGAAGTCAATTACGCGCACTTCTTCGCCGTATTTTTCGCCGAACATGGCAACTGCACCTCTGGCTTTGGCTTCAGCAAGAGGTAATATTTCTACTTTCGCTGCATGTGCTTCGGCAATCCAAGTATTAACCAGTTCTTCTACTTGCTGAACTTCTTCAGGTGTCAGAGGACGCGGACAGTTAAAGTCAAAGCGCAATCTGTCAAAAGAAACCAACGAACCAGCTTGAGATATGCCTTCATCGACTAGCTTCTTCAAAGCCGCTTGCAGCAGATGTGTAGCAGTATGATTTGCTTGCAGACGACGCCGACAACCCGCGTCTATCTGTGCAGTTACAGAATCTCCTACTCGGATTGTACCGCGTTCGATGCGTCCGAAGTGAACAAAGAAATCAGATTCTTTTTTCACGTCTTCGACTCGAATGACGATACCATCACCGGAGATATAACCGCGATCGCCTATTTGTCCCCCCGACTCAGCATAAAATGGCGTTTTGTCAAGTACTATTTGCACGCTTGTTCCCGCGTCCGCTTCTTCTTGGGAAACACCATTTATCAGTATGACTTCGACTTTTGCAGTCGCTGTTGGTTGGGTATATCCCAAAAATTCAGTCACGTTGATATGTTCGGCTAACTTGTCGAGAGAACCTTGCACAGTTAAATCGATGCTTTCGTGTGCATCTCTACCGCGTTCTTTTTGGATTTCCATTTCTGCCTCGAATCCGGCAACATCAACTGTGAGGCTGTTTTCCTCAGCAATTTCTTGCGTCAGTTCGAGGGGGAAACCGTAGGTATCATACAGCGTAAAAGCACTTTCACCGCTAATTTGGGTTTTGCCTTCTTCTTTCAGCTTGGCGATAATTTCCGCAAGCAGTTTTTCCCCTCTTTCCAAAGTTTTCAAGAAGTTGGATTCTTCGCGTTGCAATTCGGCTTTGATAGCGTCTTCGCGTTGGCGCACGTTGGGGTAAGCTGATTCGGAAAGGCTAATTGCAGTTTCCGCAACTTCTGTAGTGAATTCCCCAGAAATACCAATTAAGCGTCCGTGACGCACCACGCGACGAATTAAGCGACGCAGCACATAACCGCGTCCCACGTTGGAAGCGCGGATTTCATCGGCTATCATGTGAACGACAGCACGAATATGATCGCCTATTACCTTCAAAGAGACTTTGGTGTTCTCATCGCTGGTTGTGTAATCGATACCAGCAATATCCGCTGCTGTTTTAATTATCGGGAAAATTAAATCGGTTTCGTAGTTGTTGGGAACTTTTTGGAGGATTTGCGCCATCCTCTCTAAACCCATCCCGGTGTCGATGTTTTTATTGGCAAGTGGTGTTAAGTTGCCTTCTGCATCGCGGTTATATTGCATGAAGACGAGATTGTAAAACTCGATAAATCGGGTATCGTCTTCTAAATCAATATTGTCGTTGCCGCGTTCTGGGTGAAAGTCGTAATATATTTCTGAGCTCGGACCACAAGGACCTGTAGCACCAGATGCCCAAAAGTTATCATCTGCACCCAGGCGCTTGATTCGCGCTTCGGTGACACCGATTTGATCGCGCCAGATAGCAAAGGCTTCGTCGTCTTCTTCAAAAACGCTGACGACGAGGTTTTCTGGAGAGAAGTTAAAGACTTTGGTGGAAATTTCCCAACCCCAGGCGATCGCTTGTTCTTTGAAATAATCGCCAAAGCTGAAATTACCCAGCATTTCAAAAAACGTTTGATGCCGTTTCGTGCGTCCGACGTTTTCGATATCGTTAGTGCGGATGCATTTTTGGGAAGTTGTCGCACGTTTAAATTCTGGTGTGCGCTGTCCCAAAAATATTGGTTTAAATGGTAGCATCCCCGCGATCGTCAGCAGCACGGTGGGATCTTCTGGCACCAAAGACGCGCTTGGGAGAATCTGGTGTCCGCGTTGAGCGTAAAAGTCGAGAAAAAGAGTGCGAATTTCGCTACCGCTGAGGTACTGGAGATTTGAAGACATAACTGTTTACTTTCATTTGAGGGACGCTTGGACGCTTAAAAGAAAAGATTTTTATTTCTCCTGGTGTGTGCATATGATAACTACTTTAGTCGTTTCCAACATTTCGCTATGAATAAGCGTATTTGCATAAGTATCTTTATATATTTTTGCATTTCGTTTCAATTTGTCGAAGCGCGATCGCCTGCGTCATGTGCCCTATTACTTAGTGGCACAATCACCTAACTCTGGTAGGATGACCCTTTAAAATCTTTTTCATAAGATTAATCTTGAAAGAATAATCCAAGTCCAAGTACAGAGGTGACTCATGGCGCTGAAAATGAACGTTCCCAACATTGCCTGCGAAGATTGTGCAGGAAAAATTTCCGACTCTATCCACGTAATGGAACCTGATGCCAAAGTTGAGGTAGATGTCAAAGCCAAAACTGTCACCGTAGAATCCGCAGCTTCGGAAGAGTCTATCAAACAGGCGATTGTTGCGGCTGGTTATCACATAGAAGGTTATCAGTAATGGAATATTAATTATTAATTAATATTTTTCCACAGGACACTGATGAAGACAATTTTCGTCGCCATCATGTGTCCGGCTTGCAAATTAGAAAACTCGCTTTTTTGCTAATTTCAACTTTTGTTGATTCAATCCATTTTCATTTATGTAAATTTACCGATCAAGCAGCAATTTGTTAAGAAAAATGTGATTGAGGAAATAAATCCGGAAAAAATAAAACAGATAAATTTAGCTTTTACGTCCTTCGCATTCATCGATTCCGAGCGTTAGTGTGAAGTCATATAAAGTTACTAATCTTTATAACATATCTCGGTTTTTACGGAGTAATTACGCAGATTGCTACTTTGAAAAATAATAAAAATAATTTATTTAAATTTCTAATATTAATTTATATTTCTTATTTTAAAGTGTAAAGCTTTGATTTGGGGTAATTCTTTGGGAGGTTTCACACCAGGAAATGAAAGTAAACCTCTATCCGAAGGAATATTTTTCAGTGTTTTCACTGTTTAAAAAAAATAGGTGACAGTTGAAAGTAGGTATCATAAGTTTCAGTTCCCGCGATTGTAGCAATCAAAATATTAAGAGGTTATTAAAAGTTGGCAACTTCTTATATATCTAGTGTTAAGACAATCAAATATTCGCTAATAGTCTTTTGCAAAAACACAGATAGATTCAGTAATAAAAGCAAGTTTTAGCAAGTTGAATCAGGGTTCTAGCGTTAAAATTGAATAAGGGCAAAAAGCAAAGCAATGAATATTTCTATTCTGGTCTTTGGAAGTGATAAATTTCTCGCTAGCCTTCCGGATCAGATCCGTGATGCAACCGTTTTTAGTGTAGAAGTTATCACCAATTTAAATCAGGCGGTGTCGCGCATTCAAATTACGCCACCGGATATAATATTAGTGCAGGCTAGCCTTAATGCCAGCACGGAATTATGTTGTTGGCTGAAAGACCAGACAAAGCTATCGTGGATATACTGTATTCTGTTTGAAGATCGTCCAGAGCTACTCTCTCAAAGAAACTGGGAGTGGGATTTGGAGATGACTTCCACCGCGCTAAAGCAAGGTGCTGATGCTTATATTTGGCAAATTCCCGAAGAAAAAAGAGACCAAAAATCAGCGTTGTCTGCTAATAATCGCTTAATATTAGCTCAATTAACGGTAGGTTTGCGGAAGGCGCAAAAATACCGAGATATGATGCAAGAAAATGATGTTTTGTCAACGTTCGCCTTAGCAGATTGCTTGACAAAAATGAATAATCGCCGTGCTTTAGAATGGGATTTACCCAGACAAATTCAAAAAGCACGGAATCAGAATAATCCCTTAAGTTTGATTATTCTCGATGTAGACTTCTTCAAAAAAGTTAACGATACCCACGGGCATTTAGTAGGCGATCGCCTTTTACAGTTACTATCTGCCAGACTGGGGAATAATTTACGCTTTCAAGACACAGCCTTCCGCTACGGTGGTGAAGAATTCGTGATTATTCTCGCTAACACCACAGGTGAAGAAGCACTTTTAGTAGCGCGTCGTCTCAATCGCATAGTCAGCCAAGAACCATTTACGATTAACAATCAAGTGACTATCAACGTCACCATTAGCTTGGGTACAGCTTCTCTGCGAGACGAAGACGATGCTAATGGAATTAGTATGCTAGATCGTGCCGATAAATATCTTTTACAAGCTAAAGCCACAGGACGTAACCGTGTCATTAGTAGCAACTACTTATCCCATATGTCACATCTTCAAGTTGTTTCCTCTTAAAGTTAAGAGTTCAAAGTGACAAGTAAAGAATTATAAATATTTTCCCCCTAACTCCCGTACAGACGTTCCTCAGGAACGTCTGTACCTAACTCGGTATTAAGCGCGATCGCTTCTGAACACTCTTTCACCGAAGCGCGTTGTCGCATCGCTTCCACCAAAGCTTGATAACTAGACCAATTTTCTTGTAGTAAATTTTTCGCTTGCAGCAAGCAAAAGCGCTGTTTTTGATCGTAAGCTGATGCAGAAAAGCCCAAACTTGTCAATACACCTGCTAGCTTACTTTTATCATCAGACCCGCCTTCAGCATTATCAAACACTAAAGCTTCAGCGGCAATACCCGCCATCCAAACAGTACAGTAGCGATCCAGCATTTGCGCGGTGATTTTACCTTGTTCGAGTTGCAAAGCTAATTCAGCATCATCAAAAGCAACACCACCTTGTCCTGGTTGTCCTTGTTTCAAAGCTTCCCAAGCTGTCAGAGTATAGCCGCTGATGGGGATACCCAGCAAGTAAGCAGTCAAAAAGTGACCGGCTTCGTGGTGGACAATGCGATCGCGATGTTCGGGTGAAAAACCCGCAATCCAATCTAAAAGCAGAGAACCTCCCTTACCTTGCAAACTGAAAGAGTCTAAAGTAGCGATTCCTAAAACAGCGAAAGTAGCGATCGCAGGTACTGCCGGCGACAAATTGACCAAAGGTCCCAGCAGCACCGATAAAGTCATCAAAAAGATCGATATTGCAACTAAATTTAAAGAAGTTTGGCTCATTGTCCTTCTATTTATGAGTAAGCGCGTAATCTTTCTTAATTATGAAGCCATTCTTAAACTTTGACTAAAGCAGTTGACAAAACCAACAACCTTAGATTAATATTCTCTATATAATGGAAAATCGTGCGCCCATATATATTCATATTTAGAAACCATCAAGCACAAATAAACAAATAAATCAGAATTCTAACTCCCCATTCCCCACTCCCACTCCCCCCACTCCCCACTCCCCCCACTCCCCCCACTCCCCACTCCCCCCACTCCCCACTCCCCACTCCTGAATTCTTTATTTAGTTGCCTAGATATCTCTTAATATCTCTTTTTAATTCGATAATATTGGGGCTTACTTTGGACAAGATGTGTTCTCCAGTTTGTTATGCAAATCTGCCAAAATCCCAATTGTTCAAATCCCTTCAATCCTGATGGCAATAGATATTGCATAAGTTGCGGACAAAGCAACTTTGACAAACTTCTCAGAAACCGCTACCGCGTATTGAGACTATTAGGAGAAGGTGGATTTAGTAGAACTTACGAAGCAGCAGACGCAGACAGATTAAATGCACCTTGCGTCATCAAACAATTTGTCCCACAAGTTCAGGGAACAGGACAACGTACCAAAGCAGCCCAATTCTTTCAAGAAGAAGCTTTTCGGTTGTATGAACTCGGAGAAAATCACATCCAAATTCCCAGATTACTTGCATACTTTCAACAAGGTATTAGCTTGTATCTCGTGCAAGAATTTATTATTGGGAAAACACTTTTAGCCGAAGTTCAGCAACAACCCTTTAACGAAGAACAAATTCGCCAAATTTTACTTGATTTATTACCAGTTTTGGAATTTGTTCACTCGCGTAACATTATCCATCGCGACATAAAACCAGAAAATATTATCCGTCGCGAAAGTGATGGAAGACTCGTATTAATTGACTTTGGTGGTGCGAAACAAGTAACGCAAACCAGTTTAGTCAGACAAGCTACAGTAATTTATACAATCGGTTATGCACCAAACGAGCAAATGGCTGGATTTGCTTGTCACGCAAGCGATTTGTACTCATTAGGCGTCACATGCGTGCGACTTTTAACGAAATCTTTACCGCTTCTAGACGATTATGGACAGATTCAAGATAATCTTTATGATGCCATGAATGGGCAGTGGATGTGGCGATCGCGTTTGCAAGAAAAAGGCATCTTTATCAGCGAAGAATTTGGGCAAATTCTGGATAAATTATTAAAACACTTAGCCAGTGAAAGATATCAATCAGCAGCAGAAGTTATGAAAGATTTGAAGTCACCCCAAATCAACTTGATAGCAAATACTGCACCAACAATATTAGCTACTTCTCAATTGACATCACCACCACAAACGCAAATCATCTCATCATTACCCACCTTATCAGAATTTCAATTTGAAGTCGTCACAGTAGATAAAAAAGGTAAAGAAATTAGCCGCAACCGTCAAAGTGCAAACTACTTAATAGAAGACTTTGGTAAAGTCATCAAATTAGAAATGGTATCAATTCCCGGTGGAACTTTTATGATGGGTTCCCCAGAATTTGAAGGAGATGCAGACGAACATCCACAACATCAAGTCACCGTCGCACCTTTTTTTATGGGAAAATATCCCGTAACTCAAGCACAATGGAGAGCAGTAGCAGCATTACCCAAAGTCAAACAATCCTTAAATCCCCATCCATCGAAATTTAAAGGAATAAATAGACCAGTTGAAAATGTATCTTGGCACGAAGCGGTAGAATTTTGTTTTCGGCTTTCAGAACAAACCGGACGCAACTATCGTTTACCCAGCGAAGCCGAATGGGAGTATGCTTGTAGGGCAGGAACCACTACACCCTACCACTTTGGCAAAACTGTCACCCCAGAATTAGCAAACTGCGGTGGTAGCGATTCCTACGCTTTGGATGCAAAAGGGAAATTCCGCAGAGAAACTACTGATGTAGGCAGTTTTCAGCTTGCCAACGCCTTTGGATTGTACGACATGCACGGCTTAGTTTGGGAATGGTGTGCCGACCCCTGGCACAAAAATTATGAAGTAGCACCCACAGATGGCACAGTTTGGGAACTTGGCGGAGATGAACATCGTCGGGTATTGCGCGGTGGTTCTTGGAGCTTTAGTCCGGAACTTTGCCGCAGCGCTAGTCGCAGCTGGAATGAAGCAGTTGGCGGACTGAGAATATGTGGCTTTCGGGTTGTGTTTTCTTAGTGCCGTTGAATTTGTATTGGGAAAGGTATTGACTGCAATTCAAAAATAGGTTATTATAATCTTGATAAGGAAGAACTATCATCAAATAAGTGTTTAAAAACCGCCTCTCGTATAGTAGGCGGTTTTGTTGTGTAAAATCATGTCCGACAAATCACATATATATGTAGAGACGTTCCAGTGGAACGTCTCTACGACATCTGTTAATAAATGCGGACATGATATAAAATCCCGAATCGTTTCTTTGTTTCGCGTCGAATAAAACCAAAGCTGATGAAGGGAAAATTTCATGAAGCGGTTATTCAGGTTTTTCAAACCAAGCAAAAACCAACCATTGCTGAATCTGGTTATTATTACCTTTCTTTCGGTTTTGTTTTTAGCAAATTTGATATTTAAAATATTTAGTTTTGTATTTCCTTCCTTCAACGCGATCGCTGTAGCGTTATTCTTGTTGATTCCGTTTTTACTTATACTTAATGGGTTTTTCTTTCGCAGATGGTGGCTAAAACTGATAAATTTTTGGATATTTTTATTACCAAGTTTGCTTTCTATCTGGATTTTCAACAATGCTACTATAATCTTTTTGTTAATTGGTATTTATCAGCCAGAGCAAGAAATTAAATTTAAATCTTATAATATTGCCGTTTATAAAAGTCCTGCATGGTTAGATACAGATGCACAGCGGGGATTTGTTTTAAAGCAAGAAAAGATTATCTTTCCCGGAATTAAGTTAGCAAAGCCAATTTATGAAAATAAAAATTATTACTTAGATAGAATAGAAAATTATCAATTAATCGGTCGAGATAAAGTAGTTCTGGATTTTGTTTATTATGATGCCGATAAAAAAAGAAAACGTAAGGAGTCGAAAGAATTTCAAGTAAAAGATTTTGTTTATTTTTAATTTCGTAGTAAGCGCTTCAGCGCTTTCTTTAGCGTTGAAGCGCTTACTACGGTTTAAACTAATTTCAGATCGGCGTACTCTGCCAATAAATCGTCAGAGGTGAGAGTGTCGCCTTCAGCTTGCGGAGTCCAGAGAACTTCAATCGCCAGAAGTTTATCGCTGGGGATACTACCAATTTGGCGCAAAGCTTGACGCAAGTCGTCAACGTTGTTGACTGCGGGAATTTCAAACTTACCCAATGTCGCCGCTAAGAGGGTGACAATAATATATTCTCCAGGACCTTGGGTAATTAGGTCGGTTGGATTGTCAACATCAGCACCAGGTAAAGCATTCTTAGGAGTCGCTTCTTTTAGCTGGTTGTTAACGTTAGAAAGAGTTTCTTCGGTAAATTTGCTGCGTTCTGCTAGTGCTAAACGGTTAAACTGAGCTTCAGCTGAATTTAAACGTGCTTGCTGTGTACTACCACCTGCATATACCCAGTATTCGGGATGGCGTAGCAAAGCGAGGCTGGCTTCTTGCAAAATTTCGGCTCTACCCTCTGGGGAGTTGGTGTCAGCTGTTTCGGCAATTCGGTTAAGTTCCGGTTGCAAGTCACGAGCTTGTGCCAACATACCTACTTGCAGACGAGTGACGGAAACATTCGGGTTGCTGCTGTAGCCTGTATCTTCTGCGGTTTCGCCACTGGTAGCGCGACGGAAAGCTTGTACCGTGAAGTTAGCGATCGCCAAGAAGATTAAGATGGTAAACAAACCACCAAATCCTCCCCCAATACCAAAGAAGGGAATCAAGAAAGGAAACCCAAATCCTCCACCACCAGGATAATATCCGCCGCCGTAGCCGCCACCGTAGCCACCGCCGTATCCCCCACCGTATCCACCCGGAGGTGCATAGGTGCGGCTAGAAGGCGCTCTGAAGGAACCACCGCCGATTCTACCACCACTGCGGGCGGCTAATGCACCATCAGCGTGACTCAGTGCCAAAGTAAACACTAAGCTGAGGACAAACAAAGTTTTTAATAGCGGTTTGATGGCTTGTTGTAGTTGTTTACGCATAACACTGTCACTTGAAAAACGTTATTACTTATGATTTCTCCTAGTACTGGTAGGAGTCTGTGTATAGATGACACTCCTACCCTAAGCGAGTTCAATTTTTGATATTTACTAGCTCTGTGTAAGATTCATCTATCGCTATACCTTTAATTTACCGCTTCTTATTCTCGGCGTGCCGCGCTCGCAGGGGGGATTTCTGGAGTAGATAACCGTACAACTAATTATCCCCGCCAGAACAGTGCGATCGCCTACCAATCAGAAAAACTTATCACCGCACTCACCTGGGATAACTTTGTCAAACTTCAGTTTGGGATTGCAATTTTTTTTAAGGTTATCAAAATAATTTTCTATGGATGGTTCTAGATATTTTTGGTTATCATCGACTGTATAGGACTAGTGAACACTTTCTAGTTATGCCGTCTCCTTCTATTGCGGTGGAGTCGCGATCGCCTTTTTAACTTTAATTAAACGACACCTACTCCACACACCACGCTTGGGGCGCATTTAAATGTACTTCACTTTCGCCACGATTCAGAGCATTATCGGCATTTTGGCATCACATTATGGGTGTATTTAGGATAAACTATTTCTAGGAGATAGACTTAGCAATCTCTACACTCTTATTATGCTCGGGTCGTTTTTTTCTAATTGCTACTTAATTAGTATTGTTGATTCTTTTACTTTAGCAAATATAAATAAAAATATTTTTTCCTCAAAAACAATTTAATAATTATTTTTGATGATTAACAAAACATAGCGTAATTTATGATTTGTGGGATTAATTGTCTTACATCATCTCATTGATTACAAACGAGAAAAAATACTGATTATTAAAGGTTGCCGATTCGGAAAAATTAGTGAAAAAAACTGCACTAATAACATCTACTAAAAGTACATACTTATCTTTAGTCCACAGAATGAACAATTAAGAAGTTTAGACAGCGAAGTTTTCATGGAACAAATATCACAAATTGATGCAAAAATCCAAGACAAAACAGCCTCTCCTGACATCTTAGTAATATCGCGCACCTTCTTGCCGAACCAGGGTGGAATTGGAGAATATATCTATAATCGCTGCCTGCAAGACCCAGAAAGGGTAATTGTTTTAGCGAGTAGTTGCTCTGGAGACAAAGCATTCGATCGCGATCAACAGTTTCCGGTTTATCGCTGGTCAAATCCGAGATTTTGGCGTAGTGGTTTTGTTGAGAATAATATAAAGCATATTCTCAATCTGGTCTGGTCATTTGTGCTAGCCGTGCAACTTTATTTTCGCTATCGTTACCGCTACATAGAGTGGGGTCACGGCTACAACTTTCTGGCGGTGTTACTATTAAGCTATTTATTACCTATCCGTTTTTTTATCTATTTACATGGCAATGATGTAGTTCATGTTTTACGCAATCCCTTGTGGCGATCGCTATTCGCATTAACACTGATACGAGCTGAAGGAATTGTTTGTAAAAGTTCATTTATAAAAGATTACCTAAAAGCTAATTTCCGATTTAATACTCCTACCCACATAATTAATCCTATCCTCAGACCGGAAAAATTTGCCGTAGCAACCAGCGTTGATAATCTTGATAATTTACGTGTTCGCGTGCGTGAAGCGTACAACATTCCGGAAACATCTGTAGTCATTCTTTCAGTAGGACAGCTTGAAAAGTGTAAAGGGTTCGACCGAGTGATTGAAAACTTAATACTACTGCTGACTCAGGGGATAGATGTTCACTATATACTTTGTGGGCAAGGTGCTTGTGAATTAGAACTGAAATCTTTAGCACGTCGCTTGCGAGTAGATAAACGGGTACACTTTGCCGGATATGTAAGCGATCGCGAATTAGCCGGCTACTATGCAGCTTGTGATTTATTTGCTATGCTGACTTTGTTTGACACCAGATCCGCCAGTATAGAGGGTTTTGATGCAGTTTACTTAGAAGCGGGTTACTTCGGTAAGCCTGTAATTGCTTCTTGTTTAGGCGGTGTCATAGATGCAATTCGCCATGAAGAAAATGGCATCCTAGTTAATCCGAATTCTGGCTGTGAAATTTTTCAAGCTTTCAGTCGCTTGTGTAAAGACCAGCAGCTACGTGAAAAACTAGGTCGCATCGGAAAAGAACTAGCCAAACGCAAAACCCTTCACCGCACGCTTTACGCTTCAAGAGTTAGTTGATAGTTGATAGTTGATAGTCGATAGTTGACTCTTGAAGAGAAAGAAAGGGGTTAATGGTAAAAATTATTACCAATTACCAATTACCAATTACCAATTACCCCTTCGGGGTTCGCGGCTGTGCTTCAAGTCGGCATCCCCGACGGCAGATGCTCCACTTGGGGAAACCACGGCAGGTGCTTCAAGTCGGCGGAGCCGCCCAACGCACTGCCTCCCCTTGGCGCTAGCCTCTCCCTTTGGGAGAAGACCGCACTGCCTCCCCAACGCACTGGCTCACCAATTACCAATGACTCATCCACCCCCGACAATCGTGACTACTTCAAGGCGATCGCCTTGCTGTATTTTTGTGTCAGACCAAAACTGACGGTGTAAAATTTCCCCGTTATACTCCACCGCTATTAAACGAAGATTAAAACCTAATTCTTGGAGTATATCGGGTAAAGGTGTTTGGGATGAGCAAGTACGAGTTTCCCCGTTTATAGAAAGTGTAATTTGGTCAGACATAAGCTTGGAATTGTTTTACGCATTTGCTTTAACGCGATAAAGTTGAGAGAGGAAATATTGTGTTACTAAAGTAGGTTGATCCGCTTCCATAAGCGATCGCACTACCGCTACACGTTGGGCACCAGCATCAATCACCTCGTTGATATTATTTGGGTCGATTCCCCCAATCGCAAACCAAGGTATCGGACTATTTTTCGCCGCATAACTGACATATTCTACGCCAGTTGCTGCTTTACCTACTTTCGTGGGAGTTTCATAAACTGGTCCAACACCAATATAATCTGCTCCATCGGCAATCGCCCCTTGCATTTCTTTTGAATTTGTGGTAGAACGACCTATCAAGCGCTGCGGTCCGAGTAATTGTCGGGCAATGGCAATCGGCATATCTTGCTGTCCGAGATGTACTCCATCTGCATCTACTGCCAAAGCCAAATCTACTCGGTCATTCATGATGAAAAGAGCGCCATAGCTGTGACATAGCTGCCGCAACTTCATAGCTTGTTCTAGACGCACAGTATCATCAGCGGTTTTGTCGCGGTACTGTAAAAGCGTTAATCCACCTTTAAGGGCAGCTTCAACGGTTGACAGTAAATTTTCACTTTGGGAGGTGACAAGATAAAGACGCGATCGCAATAGCAGTTGATGGCGCTGATAACCTAATAAAGTACTTTCCAGGGTATAAACCCGATAGCGCATCTGCTTAAAAGCTTTCCCCATATTCGGATGAGTGAGCTTGCTGTATTCTTCCAGCACCCGCATTGCTTCTTGTACGCGACCGAAGTTAGCTTGCAATAACGATTTTATATTGGCGCGTTGTTCTTCCTGAGGATGACTTAACTCAGTACCAGCATCGCCTAGTGTATCCCGTGCCGCCCGCATTTGAGGCGTATGCCAATTAGCTATCTCTTGTCGTAAATGCTTACATTCAAGAGCTAATTGGGCATTATTTAAGCCAAAGCGACACCATTCTTCAATAATTCGCAAGCCTTCACGAGCGCGATCTAAATTTGCGTCTAAAATGCGGTAAATAACATGCTGTATCTGCTCTGTTTGGCTGTATGGCTCGACCATTACAACAACCCCATTAGTGCTTTCATCGTCACAGCCAGCCTCTTTCATATTTGCAATATTTTTCGCATTGAAGTTGATTATTTATTAGGGATTACGGATTGGGAATAGAAAATAGGTAATAGGTAATGGGTAATGGGCAATGGGCACGCTCGATTGGGGGCAATGGGAAAGGGGAATAAAAAGAAGTTTCAGAATTTCACTTGGACGATGCCCGATGCCCGATGCCCGATGCCCGATGCCCGATGCCCGATGCCCGATGCCCGATGCCCGATGCCCGATGCCCCCAATCCTTCATAACTTTGTATTAAAAGTAGCCAATAGGTCAATATCTGGGTAATATTATCGACATACTAGCCGTTGTCTGAGTATAAAAAAATTATCTTGGTTGTAAGGAGTGCTCTAAATTGATTTTCCCCCTAGTGTTTTCTAACTATCGTAAAGCAGATATGCTGCCATCCAAGGCGATCGCTTTTGATGTCAAACCAGATTCTTACTTGAAATTAGCAATATTTTTGGTTGTTCGTTCCTCTATTTTTTGTTTTACCCTTGGCGTAGGTGTGGTAACTACAGCATTGTTGGGTATTGCCGACACCGCCATAGCTCAACCCAAAGCACCAAATCAGATGCCTATGGGTGAAAAAACAATGTCTCAGGTTAATGTGCTGTTTGTCAACCCAAGTGTCGGAAATGACAAACTAGGCAATGGTGGTGAACGCGCACCCTTAAAAACAATTACCCAAGCGCTGCAACTAGCCAAACCCAATACTGTAATTATGCTCTCTAAAGGTACCTACAGTACCCAAACCGGAGAGATATTTCCTTTAATTCTCAAAAGAGGAGTGTCAATTCAAGGAGAGAGCCACAACCGAGGACGCGATCTGGAAATTCAGGGGGGTGGTGATTACCTCAGTCGCAGCTTTGGCGGACAAAATGCCACAATTGTCGGAGCAAACCAAGCCCGATTAACTGGGGTGACAGTGACGAACCCCAATCGCCGTGGTTACGGCTTGTGGATTGAATCGAGCAATCCTGTAATCGTCGAAAATACTTTTACGGGTAACACACAAGATGGCATTTCTGTCAATGGAAGCAGTGCGCCCATTATTAGCAAAAATTACTTTTATCGCAATGGAGCGAATGGAATCACCATAGATGGTAATTCGAGTCCGCAAGTGCGAGAAAATGTTTTTGAACAAACGGGTTTTGGGATTAATATTGCCAAAAATGCCACGCCAATGATAGTAGGCAATCAAATTAAAAACAACAGAGCCGGAATTGTTGTTCAAGCGAATGCTCGCCCAATTTTACGGAATAATGTAATTGAGGGCAGTAAAGAAGATGGGTTAGTAGCGATCGCACAGGCTTTGCCTGATTTAGGTAACGCAGGAGAACCCGGTGGTAATCAGTTTCGCAATAATGCTCGTTATGACATTAACGCGCTTGCTGCAAAACAAGTAATTACTGCGGCTGGAAATAACTTGGGAAGCGATCGCATCGCCGGTAAGATAGATATGCAAGGTGGAAGTGCGTTAGCTTCATTACCCAACAATCCAGCACCCTCAACTTCAGCAAATCGAGAAATCACCTTCGATGCACCCGGAGTATCCGAAACTCCTAAATTAAAACCGTCATCACCGAGAACCAATATTCCTTCGACGGGATTGAATCCGCAACTACTGCCACTACAAAGCGCCAATTCTCCGCTTTCCGTGGCTTCTACAAATCAACAGCAACCTATCTCTAAACTTGCCAGCTTCCCTACTCCTAGTAGCTTACCAGGATATCGGGAATCAGTTTCTGCGCCATCTCCAATCGCAACTAACGCACTGGCGCCACAGTTGAATTATGTGCGGGTTGATTCTAACACAATCGAGTTTAACGCACCGCAAACAACATCCCCATCATTAGAAGCAACTAGCGCACCTGAAAACCCAACAACAATGTATCGCGGTCAATCGCCTTTGTCTATGGGCGTTAGCCAAACCGGTTTGCGTTATCGAGTAATAGTGGAAATAGCAAATCAAAGTGAGCAAGAAAGAGTGCGATTTATTGCACCGGGTGCTTTTCCTACGGTTTGGCAAGGTAGAGGAGTCATGCAAGCAGGAGTTTTTAGCAGTCGCTATAACGCCAACGAAATGCTCAAACTTCTCAACAGAAACGGTTTGAGAGGAATGATTTCGCCGACGAATTAAGCTTGTATATTTGTGACGCGATCGCTCCGCCAACGCTAGGGGCGATCGCCATGTTTCTATCGATGATTCTTAATCAAGTTGAGAAACAGGCGATCGCTCCTTTTTTATACTCTGCTCTCACAAGCGTCTATCGGGACTTATAGCAGTTCCCATTCAGATGCGGTACAACATTATATCGTCGCGTGTAGGGGCACGGCAGTGCCGTGCCCCTACGGGTGTACCTCACGTAACCGAGAATTGCTATAAACAAAGCGGAAAACTGTATCGGATACGATTGGGGGTGTGTTTTTGAGGATTCGTCATAGTTTTGTTCCTAGACAGGACATTACTGTTTGGCAAAAGCGATAAACTGAAAAATGTTAGTGGGTTGTCGAAGCAAAATGGAATAGCGTACTGTTTGGAGTTAAATTTTACAAATGTCTAACACGCTATACGATCGCGATCTTCAGTTGTGGATTGAGCAAACCATCAGTCAATTAAAAAGTGGTGAATTTGAGACGTTGGATATCGAGCATTTGATTGAGGAACTAACAGGTTTGGGAAAATCAGAAAAGAATGCTCTGAGAAGTAATCTCAAAATTTTGTTGATACATTTACTTAAATTGAAGGTTCAGCATGATGTTCCAGATACGATGAAAAGTAGTTGGTACAGTTCGGTGCTGGAACATCGTCAGCGGGTTCTCGATAATTTGGCAGATACTCCTTCGCTCAACAGTTTTTTGATAGAAGCACTGGAAAAAGCTTATCCTGATGCCCGTAAAGGGGCGATTAAGGAGGGCAAACTGGCTAAGTTTGGTGTTCGTATCCCAGAAGATAATGAATATCCAACTACTTGCCCTTTCTCGATCGCGCAAATACTAGATGAAGACTTCTACGGGCTGTAGTAGGGTGCGTTAGGACTTTGTCCTAACGCACCAAAGCATAAAGGACGGTGCCGTACTCTCGTCTAACACAACGGCAACAAAGCGGGAGGAACATCCACACCGCTTTAAGCCGGACCCTACGTGTATTTCTATTGGATTATTTCAAAATTTTCAATAGTGAGATAGACTTCCTCATCAGCTATCTGGCTGCTGTAATCGATATCAAGTTGGGTTGGGTAGCCTAATCTGGGATTGTATCGAACATTTAGGCTGTATGCTCTACGGTTAATAGCATCTTGAATCACATCAAAAAGCTTGGGAATCGTATTGTATGCAAAGAAAAGTTGTGGATCGACTGGTTGATCGGTGGCAACAGAAGTGATGGAAGTTGTTTGACCGTAACGTACTTCAATAACTACCGGTCCTCTTGCGTCAGGTAAGCAGAAGCAACTATTGCTAAGTGTATAGCGATAGTTGGAAATATTCCGATGATTCCACAAATTTCGGTTAAATTGCAACCGCCTTAAATTCAAATTAGTTACTGCTGGCGATTGTGCCCGATGTATGGGAGATTGAGATAATACTGGGGTGTTCAAACCTAAAAACAGCATTAGCCCGATATTAATAACAACAGGTAAGCGCATATAAATCTATCTATTAAAAATTTGCTGAACATTTTAATCTGCCCAAATTTAATTCACAAGATATTGGTAATAATTTGTTAAGACTGCCCCTAACTATTTTCAACCCTCGGTTTCTTCTTGGGTATAACGTCGTAGTGGCTTTTCACTCCTGATTGCTTTGAGTTTTGATGTGAACAACTCAGAGCGATCGCTTTTTTCTGGGGTGAATTGTCCAATTGGCGGATGATTGGCAGCAGGTAAACACAATGTCTGTTGATTCAAAGAAGATGTTTGGCTTGAAGCATAAGATGTCTGATGCCCAAGGGAATATTTAGACACTTTAGTTGTGGAAGATGGCAAAAGGTTCTTATCTTTTGTACTTCCGAATGTTTGTTCCTGTAATAACTTTTCTTCACCGATCGCTTGTATAGACTTATTGTTGCGTTTATACCCATTATTGACGTTTGCAGCAGTCGCTGAATTGTCAGTTAGAGAATTTGCGGTTGGTGGTAATTTAGGAGTATTTTCTTTATTTTCAGATATAAACGGTGAAGTTAGCGAAGTTAAGCTTTCCGGAAATTTGCTGCAAATCAAACGTTCAAATTCCATGTTGAAATGAAAAATCGCCTGCCCGCGTCGCTGCCAAAATGTTAAGATTTGCTGAACTGAAAACGCTTTGTAACGACCTTGATACAGTGCTTCAATCACTGCTAAGTGTAGCCAATTAACTGGGTACTGAGTTTGCCAACGGTTAACTAACTCACTGGCACTGTACCCACTGAGGTCAAAACTATAGTGAATTAATAAAGCGGCTGCCAAGTCGAGCCACTCGTGTGTTGGGGTTTGGGAGTCACCCTTCATATACGCCCCTTCAAAGGATTGAGCGCTGTGCCGCCCGGTTGAGTGATGTGGTGTGGCAGAGGTGTCCAGGGTTGGTGTGAGCATCTGGCTATCAGCTTCTGGCAAGAGGTATAAAGTTTCAACCCATGCATATAGCCTCGAAGTGCTTTTAGCTACAGGGTAAGTTAACAAGTGCTTTTAACTTTGTAGGAAGTGTTTTTTATTCTACTTGTCAACTGCTTTCATTTGAAACGATATACGGTGATTTTATCGGAGAATCTTTTTTGATAGCGACTAATGCTTGGTAAACCATTGCTGCTACTTCGGCGCGTGTGGCAAAGCGAGAAGGCTCGATTTGCTTGGGGTTTGGGTAATTAACTACGATTTTTTGTTGTGTGGCAGTTGCAACTGCTGTACGGGCATAATCAAGAATGGTATTACGGTCACTGTAGCAGAGTAAGGCATCTTTATCAGCCGGTGGCAGCTTCAGTCCGTTAACTAGAGAGACAATCACTTGCAGTCGCTGGACATTTTCATTGGGGCGAAAAGTGCGATCGCTTTTTCCACCAACAAAACCACCCTGCGCCGCGATTTGAATCGCATTATAAGCCCAAAAATCCTTGGGTACGTCAATAAAATCCGGTGCTGGGCGTCTGGGTACGGGATTAAATGCTGCCGCTACTAAAGCTGCATAATCGGCGCGAGTCATCGGCTTATCTGGGGCAAAAGTCCCATCAGGCAAGCTGTTAATCAAATTCTTGCTTGCCAATGCTTCCACAAAATCCGCCGCCCAATGTCCAGCCAAATCGGAAATAAGAGCGATAAACTCGACCGATCCCTTCACCTGTGCCGGATTCAACTGATTACCTACTAATACTAGTTTTTGTGATGTAGCATTATTTAAATCAAATTGACCGTTATCGCGAAAAATATTTGCGCCATTGTCTTGTTTATTACCTAAATTGGGATTTGCATTGCCGTTGACTAACACTCCACCTTGGGTATTATTGGCAATTAGATTCTGACGTAACACCGGTTGCGCTTGTCGAGAAAGAGCGATCGCTGTCCGATTTTCTATGAGTTTGTTCTTTACAAGCATTGGGGCAGCAGAATCACTAATTGCGATGCCAATAACATTTTTTTGAAAAATATTCCGCAGCACTTCCCCTTTGCTATTACCAGCCATCACCAAGCCACTGACAGCGTTTTTCACAAACACATTATCTAGAATTGCAGGTTTAGCAGTGCCCGTCACAAATAAAGCTTCCCGACCGCATTTGGCAAAAGTATTATTAACCAAAGAGGGTGCCGTCGATTCAATCCAAACACCAGTGCCTTTTGCGGTTGTATTTGCCACAGTCACACCCATGACAGTCGCTTCACCTAGCAATAGCAGCGTGATATTTTGCCATCCAAAGCTTTGGCTTTGATATGCACCACTCCCCTCAATTACAATTCCTCGACCTTTAGTGCCTTCGTTACCCACCACCAGCACACCATCGGGGATCAATAGCGGAAACACCTCTCCAGTCAGAGAATTGTAGTTTCCCTCCGCCAGTTGAATAATTGTAGATTTTGTGCTTACCTTTAAAGCACGGCTAATGGTCTTAAACGGACTGAACTTGGAGTCACCTGGATTTTTATCATTCCCAGTTGCAGGATTAACGTAAAGTGTTTTAACAACAGTCGAGTTCACCATATAGTTATACCGTTTCACTTTAGGGTTGATACAAATAGACCGCACTCTAGCAGGGGCAGAAAGCAGGGGAAAAGAGAATGATTTGTATCATACTTGAGCGTGAAATGGTGTTAGTAGTCAAGAGTCAAAAGTCAACAGTCAACAGTCAAGCTTGAAGTTTCATGTTCTGAACTCGGAGTTTCATGTTCTGAACTCGGAGTTTCATGTTCGGAACTCGAAGTTTCGTGTTCGGAACTCGAAGTTTCACCTTCTGAACTCGAAGTTTCACCTTCTGAACTCGAAGTTTCACCTTCTGAACTCGAAGTTTCGTGTTCTGAACTCGAAGTTTCACCTTCTGAACTCGGAGTTTCACCTTCTGAACTCGAAGTTTCACCTTCTGAACTCGGAGTTTGGTGCTACTCCCTTGCCGCTACAAAATTACCTATCTTCTTTTTCTTCCTCCTTCGCGTCCTTCGCGCCTTAGCGGTTCGTTAAATAAGTATTCTTCAAGCACGAAGGGAGTAATAAAGCTCAAATTCCCCTTTCATCCCCCACTTCCCCACTCCCCCACCTCCCAATCTCTGTAAATTCGTTGCATTTTGAAAATATTGAATTAATATCTTTTAATGTCCAATTCAGCAATCAGGCGATTTTAACGATGATTGAAGTTGATGGTCTGAGTAAAATATACGGCTCAACGACAGCAATAAGTGATGTTACTTTTAACGTCTCACAAGGGGAGATTTTAGGGTTCTTGGGACCCAATGGTGCTGGTAAAACTACAACCATGCGAATTTTAGCTGGTTATTTACCGGCGACGAGTGGGACAGTGAGAATTGCTGGTTACGATGTCCATGAAAATTCTCTCTTAGTACGGCAACGAATTGGCTATTTACCGGAAACACCACCGTTATATCCAGAAATGACGGTTGAAGGCTTTTTGTATTTTGTGACGCGGATTAAAGGAGTACCGGCAGGCGATCGCACAAACAAGGTAAGAGCAGCGATTATACGCTGTAATTTAGAAGATAAGCGTAATGTAATTATTCGTAAACTTTCTAAGGGATACCGTCAAAGAGTTGGCATTGCTCAGGCGATCGTCCACGATCCACCAGCTATCATTCTAGATGAACCTACTGTTGGTCTCGATCCCCGGCAAATCATTGATGTGCGGAATTTAATTAAAAGTCTCGCAGGTACTCACACAATTATTCTCTCTACGCACATTTTGCCAGAAGTGAGCATGACCTGTAACCGCGTAGCCATCATTAATCGGGGGAAAGTAGTAGCAACTAATACTCCAGAAAATCTGATGACGCAGTTGACAGGTGGTTCTGGATATGAATTGGAAATTGCCGGAGAACCTGCCTTAGCCAAACAGGTATTGCAAAACTTACCTGGTGTAAGTTTGGTAGAATCAATGCCGAGCGGAATGCACGGTCATACCCCAATTGCGGATAACCGAGGTTATTTGCGGGTAATATCGCAACCAGGAAGCGAACCAGGACACGAAATTGTCATGGCATTGGTGCGTGCGGGATTTGGTTTATATGAAATGCGACGTGTCAGCGCTACTTTAGAAGATGTATTCCTGCAACTGACTACAGAAGAAAGAAATTTGCCATCTGAGGTAGAGGATGAAGCCAAAGAAGGAGAAGCAGCGTAAATGGGTGTAGTGCTGGGTAATATTATTGCCATTTATCGCCGCGAGTTACAAAGTTATTTTGTATCGCCTTTAGCTTATGCGATCGCCAGTATTTTTTGGCTATTGTCTGGATTGTTCTTAATCTTGATTTTGCTCGGACCCGAAGGTATCTTACCAACAGTTGCCGCCTTAGATTTACAAGGGCAACAAATCGGGGTGCCAGTACCACCTATCGATGTACCCTACGAATTTGTCAGGGCATTTTTAGATCGTATGGGATGGCTGTTGCTGTTTGTGCTGCCAATTCTTTCAATGGGACTGTATGCCGAAGAACGCAAACGCGGTACTTTGGAACTTTTAGCGACATCACCAATAACCAATTGGGCAGTAGCTGTAGGTAAGTTATTGGGAGTGTTAACATTTTTTACAACAATGGTAGCACCGCTGCTGGTGTTTGAAGCGATCGCCTTAAGTGGATCGACTCCACCAATATCGCCAACAATTCCCTTATTAGGTCATCTAGCATTAATCTTACTAGCAGCGGCGATATTATCCTTAGGAATGTTTATTTCCTCTTTAACAGACAGCACAATTCTATCTGCCGTCCTCACATTTGCAGTGATTTTATTGCTGTTGTTTGTAGATTTAATCGCCAAAAATATTGGCGGTGTCGTGGGAGAAGCTTTAAGTCATCTATCCTTACTCAAACATTACAACACCCTTGTACAAGGAATCTTCGACACCAGCAGCTTGATATTATTTGCTAGTTACATTATCTTAGGCATCTTCCTCACGGCACAATCAATTGATGCATTGCGATTTCAGCGTAATTAGTTAGTGGGCAATGGGCATTGGGCAATGGGCATTGGGCATTGGGCAATGGGCATTGGGCAATGGGCAATGGGCATTGGGCATTGGGCAATGGGCAATGGGCAATGGGCATTGGGCATTGGTAATTGTCTCCCTTGTCCCCCTGCCCCATGCCCCATGCCCCATGCCCAATGCCCACTAACAACTAACAAATAACAATTAATAATTATGAAAAACATCGCAAAACGAACACTTTGGAAATATCTATTTTGGTTCGGTCCATTTTTACTTGTTGCCGGCTTAACAGCGGGGTTAGTATCGCAATGGGGAACAATTCCATTAGCATTTTTGATTGCAGGAATTGTCATCATCGGCTTTTGGTTAATCTGGCAAACTCAACGATCTAACTGGTGGGGACGTCGTTCTACCCAAGCTGGTACAAATGCTTTAGTTGCGACTCTTGCAGTATTGGCGATTTTAGGTTTAATTAATTTCTTAGGCACTCGCTATCACCTGCGAACAGATTTAACTGATACTCAGTTATTTACGCTTGCGCCACAATCACGAGAATTGGTACAGTCTTTGCAAAACCCTGCAAAGGTATGGGTGTTTGATGTGAATCGAAATCCCCAAGATTTAGAATTACTGGAAAATTATCGCAGGCTTGGTTCAAAGTTTAAATTTGAATTTGTCGATCCGCAAGCAAGACCAGGATTAGCAGATAAATTTGGTGTCAAAGATTATGGAGAAGTTTATCTAGAATCTGAAAATAAACGACAGTTAGTGCAAGTGGTGAATCAAAATGAACGTCTGTCAGAAATTCGCTTAACTAATCGCTTACAACAAATCAATAGCACAACCACAGCTAAAGTTTACTTGCTTCAAGGTCACGGAGAACGGCAACTTGCGGCAGGTGAAGGTGCAATTTCTCAAGCAGTTCAAGCATTAAGTGACAAAAATTTCACTACATCAGCGCTAAATTTAGCAGAAAAGTCAGCAGTTCCTGATGATGCAGCTGTGGTAGTTGTAGCAGGTGCGAAAAAAGCTTTGTTTGACAATGAAGTAAAAGCTTTGCAAAGCTATCTCAATCGAGGTGGTAACTTGCTATTGATGATCGATCCAAATACTGACCCCAAACTTAATAGTTTACTACAACAGTGGGGCGTGCGCCTTGATAATCGTTTAGCAGTCGATGTTTCTAACAACGTGGGGATTGGTCCTGCGGTTGCTTTAGTGACAGAATACGGACAACATCCAATTACTAAAGATTTTGGTAATGGCATTTCGCTTTATCCGCTTGCCCGTCCTTTAGAAGTTACTCCAGTGCCCGGTGTCGAGTCTACCACGCTGATAGTAACCAAACCTTATCCCAGCAGTTGGGCAGAAAGCGACTTGCAAAGCGAAAATTTGCAGTTTAATCAAGGAAGCGATCGCAAAGGTCCATTAACTTTAGGTGTAGCATTAAAACGCAAACTATCAGCCAAACCTCAACCTCAACCTACCCCCACTCCCCCAACTTCCACCGAATCACGCTTAGTAGTATTAGGAAATTCCGATTTCGCTACCGATGGTTTGTTTCAACAACAGTTAAATGGAGACGTATTTCTCAACTCAGTTACTTGGTTGAGTCAGCAAGATCGGCAACCTCTTTCAATTCGTCCCAAAGAAGTCAAAAACCGCCGTATTAATATTACAGGGACGCAGGCAAATCTTTTAGCATTATCGTCTTTGGTAATATTACCCCTGATCGGGTTAGCAGGAGCAGCTGTTCTTTGGTGGAAGCGACGGTAAGAGAAAGAGGGGAATGGGGAATGGGTAATCGGGCAGGGGGGCAGGGGGGCAGGGGGGCAGGGGGAGAAATATTTCTTCTTTCTTACCGATGCCCAATGCCCCATGCCCAATGCCCAATGCCCAATGCCCAATGCCCAATGCCCAATGCCCACTAACAACCAACAACCAACAAATGTTCAAAAATGAAATTGCCACGAACGACTTTAATTTTGATATTGCTTGCGCTGGGTGGTAGTACTTTTGTTTACTTCTATGAAATTAAAGGGGCGCCTCAGCGAGAGGAAGTAAAGGAGAAAAAACAGCAAATTTTCTCTTTTGCAGCAGATGATGTGCAATCTTTGACGGTAAAGACGGAAAATGTGACTTTAAATCTGGAACGTAATAATAATGCTGGCGATACAAAATGGTTGATAAAATCTCCTACAGCGGTTCCAGCAAACGATCCGATTGTTTCTTATTTGATGGATTTGCTGGTGAAGGGTAAGAGCGATCGCATTTTATCAATTCCAGCTAACCAGCTTGCAGATTTTGGTTTAAATCCACCCCAAGCAACTATCAATATAAACCTGAAAAATCAGAAAACTCATCAATTAACTTTAGGTAAACCTGATTTTAACCGCCGTTTCTTGTATGCTCAAGCTGACCCCACTCCTCAACCAGATGGTAATATCAATGTGCTATTGGTATCCACTGATTTTGAAAACGCAGTCAAGCGGGAGCTTTCAGAGTGGCAACAACCTGGAGATAATAATATCAAAAATTTGCCTAGCCCCGTTCAACCCAATCCAGCAAAGACCAAATAAATGAAAAAGAGTTCTTGAAAGGGAAACCCCATAAATTGCAGGAGCTTTCTTTCACTAATCTATTAATCAAATAGACAAGAGTTAAATAAAAAATAAATGTTAAAATTCCGCCTTCCAGCAATTAATAACTTTGATGTCAATCATCAATCATCATAAAGTTTGGCGTTTGACTGGTTAATTAGTAAATCAATAACTTCTTTGTGTTTTTTATGAAACTTTAATAGTTCCAAATAAGCAAATGGCACTACTATTATCCATAAAATACTAGCTATTACCAAAATTACACCAGAAAATAAGCGCTGCTCTAAATTCATTTGTTCATCTTGTAAAAAAAAATGCAGCCATTCTGCAAAGAAACAGTAAGCCATCACCAGGTAAATAATAATTGTCAAATAAATAAAAAGTGTGTGCAGCATGTTGCTTCCATAAGTTACTAGTAAATGAACCATTTGTATCGGAGTTTCCTTTTTCTTCTGGTCAGTTCAACCAAGAAGACTGAGTGTAGTGCCCATAATGCACGTAAGTGTCTATTTGTCAAGTGCGTAAGTCCGAAAATTATCACGGTTTCTTGCTCGCAATATTAAACTATATTAAACTATATTTTATACTACCTAAAATCATGTCGAATTTTTCTCCTCTTTGTTTTTGTGTACACTGATGTACATAGGTGAAAAGTATATAAAAGAAAAAGTTAAACAGGCTTGCGCGTTCAAATGAAAAGGCACAGTACGAGGTAAAGAAAGCACACCATAATAGTATTTTTATCTAGAATTTTCTCCGAAAAAAGAGTTATTATTTCCCCAAAGATTACCTTGTCTAAAGTTTATTTAAGTAATATTTTTGGAAAAATCAAATAAAAATTAAATTAAATAAACATAATTTAATTCTTTTCCGACAATGCTTTAAATCAGATTAAAATGAATTCGCTCAGGCAATAGCTGTATAAAATTACTTTGCTCATGGTAATTTTACTTAAAGGTTATCTGTGTTCCGAAGCTAGTCTCTCTATATTATTATGACAAGTCCGACAGCAACATTGTTAATTTCCTGCCCCGATCGACGGGGACTTGTAGCGAAAATTGCCAACTTTATCTATGCTAATGGTGGGAATATCATCCACGCAGACCAGCATACAGACTTTGCGGCTGGTTTATTTCTCACCCGGATTGAATGGCAGTTGGATGGATTTAATTTGCCGCGAGAATTCATTGCACCAGCATTTAAGGCGATCGCCCAACCTTTAAGCGCAAAGTGGGAGCTGCATTTTTCTGATACTATCCCGCGCATTGCCATTTGGGTAAGCAAGCAAGACCATTGTCTATTTGACTTGATTTGGCGACAACGTGCCAAAGAACTGACATCGGAAATTTCGCTAATTATCAGCAACCATCCCGATTTAAAGCTGGTGGCAGAAAAATTTAATATCGATTATCACCACATTCCCATTACTAAAGATAACAAATCAGAACAGGAAGCTAAACAACTAGAATTACTACACCAATATAAAATTGATTTGGTTGTATTGGCTAAATATATGCAAGTTGTCAGTGCAGATTTTCTTGCTAAATTTCCCCAAACTATTAATATTCACCACTCATTTTTACCAGCTTTTGTCGGCGCAAATCCGTATCATAGAGCTTTTGAACGTGGTGTAAAAATTATTGGTGCAACGGCTCATTATGCTACTCCTGATTTAGATGCTGGTCCAATTATTGAGCAAGATGTGGTGCGGGTGAGTCACCGCGATGAAGTTGAAGATTTAATTAGAAAAGGTAAGGATTTGGAGCGAGTTGTATTAGCAAGGGCAGTGCGTTTACACTTACAAAATCGCGTTTTGGTCTATGGAAATCGGACTGTGGTTTTTGAGTGATTTGAATTGCCGCCGCACCCAACAATTTATTATAGAGACGTTCGGTCCGGAACGTCTCTACGAACGTCATGCCCCGTTTATTACCTTTCGACAATTTCGCCTCTGAGACTCTCGACAAATGCCAGCACATCGTTTTTCGGTCTTTGTCTCACCCCGTTTTCATCAAGGGCTTGCGCTACACCATTTTTAAAAGCATCAAATTCACTGTTCGTCAGACCATCACCAATTCCACTATGGGAAAGCTTCATAGGTCGTCCTGTATAAATACAGGGACCACCTGCCGCTTGGCAGAATTGATCTATCAACAACTGACGTAGCCGCTGTTCTGAGTTGGTGCTCAAGCCAAGAAAGTATATACCAATCACAGGGTCAGTGGTTACGTATTGTAGGGTATCGTCAATGACGGCTGCGATCGCGTTGTAGAGCCTCCCAGCCTTTGATAGAGAGACCTTCGTCCTGAATCTGAATCAGACTGGGCTATGATTACTGGAGTTGTTGATAGTTGTGCTGTTGGCGTTGTGGTCGTGGAAACAGCCAAACTAGGGGTTAATCTGAAAATAGTCACAACCACGACACTGATACAAACCAATGTCAACCAGAAAGCCTTTGTAAACAGGCTTGGTATTTTCATGGTGAAAATTCCTCTCTTAAGTTTGATGCAGCATAAGTTTTGTTACCTTTACGCCGTATAATCCCGGCGGTGTAATCACTTAAGCTTTAATGACTTTAAATTTAAGCATGAATTGCGTGCAATTACTAGATATAACAAATAGATTCATACATACCAAAATTTCCCACTCCTCACACATCACAAACGCGTGGAATAGCCGATGATGGGACGATGGGGGTGTGACTGAAGCAAAAAATTTAGTGAGTTTACTGACTATAATTGGCAATACATTTCGGAAAAGTTTACAGATTCACTTCTAGTCTTGTTGAAAACTTTATAATTTATTGTTTCTTAGAGGATGTGGGTGAAAGTATTATATAATACTTAAAAAATAACTAATATTTGATATTATCAGCCTTTATCCTCTGCGGAAGCGCGAATTAATTCAGCGATAAAAGCAACGATCGCAGATACTAAAATTAAGATGACGCTCAAAGCGTTAATGTCTGGCTTGACTCCAGTTCTGATGCGGCTGAAAATTTCCATTGGCAGTGTGTTGGAACCACTACCGGCGGTAAAACTGGCAATGAGAAAGTCATCTAAGCTGAGTACAAACGCAAGCAAACAACCTGCTATAATTCCAGGCATTAGCTGAGGTAGCAATACTTGGATGAAGGCTTGCATCGGTGTGGCTCCTAAATCAAGTGCGGCTTCTTCTAAGTGGGGATCTATGTTGGTAAGTCGCGATGAAACTACAAGTGCAACGTATGCCAGACAAAAGACGACATGAGCGGCAACAATTGTCCACAAACTTAAGGGGATGGCAAAGGCTGCTAAAAAAACTAGGGTAGCTACGGCGATCGCAATATCGGGAATAATTAATGGTAGATAAGAAACACCGCGATACAATGTCTTTCCTGGAAACCGATAACGCGCTATCCCTACCGCCATCAAGGTTCCCAGCACTGCTGCTATACTCACCGCACTAAAAGCAACTATTAAGCTGTTTTTTAAGGCTAATAATATACGTTCATCACTGAATAGTTGCTTATACCAATTAAGGGTGAATCCTTGCCAAGTTGCACTGTAAGGCGACGAGTTGAAGCTATAAAAGGCAAGTACCAAAATCGGCAGATACATCACCGCAAACATCAGTAGTGAGAAAACCGCTTGCCATGCGACACGCGGTTTTTTCTGAGATGAAGATATATTCACGTTTCTTTTAAGCTAGTTCTTCCTTATCAAATTCTAGTTTATCATTTTTCAGAGTAATAGTCAATATGATATCTTCTTTATTTCCGGCGATGTCTTGCGACAAGCCCCTCCTTTGTCTACGCCCAAGACGCGATCGCTGCAAATGTGTAGTTGATATTTTAATTTTCTATGATTTCCATCAAAAATTCTGGGTTTTCCATGTGAGAAAACCCAGTATATTGTTTTTGTGTTGGTTACATGAGTAGGTTAACTCCAACCCAGTAAAGAATAAGAACTGAAACAACGCCTAACCACAAAATTCCTGTGTTCATATGCCAATTATTGAAAGTCGATTTTTACGGGTTAAACGGGCATAGCGTTGTAAAAATTAGGGAATAAGCTATTGCTTGGCATTTTCCCTAGCTTCCATTAGCTATTCCCAATTTACTTCTCAAATTTGGTTCAATTTGCGCTTTCAAGACGCTAATTGAGCAACCATTATGTATTTGGTTGTTACTACTATTTTAGCGATCGCCACAGCATTTTGACCAGCATAAAATTCTCTAAATAGTATATATCTGAAGACAGAGAATAATCGTTTTGAATGAGTTTTGACAAACTTTCCTCTCTCAAGAGATAGTCATTTCCTTCCTTCCGGTAGACAGGAATTATTGAGATATATACATATAATTTAAATTAAATTCTTGTCTTGCAACAGTTTGTTTTCAAACTTAATTCTTATACAGGGTGCATCAATTGGAAACACTTTTGAGTAAGAAAGCAAGCGTTTTAAATACAAGTCTTATTAATTGGGAGGTTTGTAAATGCGGATTGCTCAGGTAGCCCCACTATGGGAAAGAGTACCACCCCCTGCTTACGGCGGTATCGAGTTAGTAGTAGGGTTACTGACTGATGAATTAGTCCGACGGGGACATGAAGTAACGCTATTTGCATCGGGTGATTCTATCAGTTTGGCAAAGCTAGAATCAGTTCATCCGCGTGCTTTACGACTCGATCCGACTATCAAGGAGTACGGTGTCTACGACTTGATGCATTTAAGTTCGGTATATGAGCGGGCTGAAGATTTTGATATTATTCACTCGCACATGGGCTTTGGGACATTGCCTTACGCTAAGTTGGTAAAAACTCCAACGGTTCATACGTTGCATGGTATTTTTACACCTGACAACGAAAAAATGTTTAAACACGCTAAACAACAACCATACATCAGTATTTCTGATGCACAACGAGAACCGAGATTAGAACTGAACTGTGTAGCGACTGTTTACAACGGAATTGATGTTAGCAGTTATAAGTTTTACGCTCAACCTGAGGATGAGCCTTACTTAGCGTTTTTGGGTCGGATATCGCCAGAAAAAGGAGCGCACTTGGCAATAGAAGTTGCGAAAAAAGCTGGCTGGCGTTTGAAAATGGCTGGTAAGGTGGATGTTGTTGATGTGGAATACTATGAAAAGGAAGTCAAACCGCACATCGACGGTAAGCAAATTGAATATTTGGGCGAAGCAAACCATGAGCAGAAAAATGCTTTAATGGGTAATGCTGTAGCAACGTTATTCCCCATTACCTGGCGAGAACCATTTGGGTTGGTGATGGTAGAATCAATGGCAGCAGGGACGCCAGTTATCGCAATGAAACTAGGGTCTACAAAAGAAGTAATTGACCACGGAAAAACCGGTTTCTTGTGCGACAACATCGAAGAATTCGTCAGTGCGATTGATCGGGTGGCAGAATTAGACCGGCGTGCTTGTCGGGAGTACGTCTCGAAGCGTTTTAGCTTGCAAGCAATGACCGATGGCTATGAAGCTGTTTATCGACAACTTCTGGCGGATAAATTTTCTCAGCGCAATGGTCATTTCCGCAATGCGGTAACTTTAGCCAAAAGCGGGATTTAGCCTTTTATCGGGTTTTATGTAGTGTCAGGCGATCGCCATATCTTCATCTAGGCATCAGGTGATATTTTTGGCGATCGCTACATCTTCATCTATATTAAGACTATTGAATTTACGTAGGGGCAATTCATGAATTGCCCCTACAAGACTTTAGCCTCTTGCTTTGTCGGATTTCCAAGAACAATGAATTTTCTCTAAAAAATTTGCTCAATCTGGAAAGCGATCGCGTCATTTCATTCTTTAGGTAGATTGCTATATCGGCAATGTCGCCCCAAAAGTCAGAGGTAAGGGATTTTTTCGCTTTCTATAATCGATAAGTCTAAAAACTTGTTTTTGGCAAGACTATCAGCAGTTTAGTTATGTTATTTAAAGACCGAAGGTTGGCGGGTCAAGTGTTGGCAGTGAAGTTAGCAGCTTATGCTAATCGTGCCGATGTTTTGGTGTTGGCACTACCAAGAGGAGGTGTACCCGTCGCTTTTGAAGTTGCGAAAGCGCTAAATGCTCCTTTGGATGTTTTTGTAGTTCGCAAATTGGGTGTCCCCGGTCAAAAAGAATTGGCGATGGGAGCGATCGCTTCTGGGAATGTGAGAATACTCTTAGAAGATATTATCCGTCAGGAAAAAATAGCCACCGAAGCAATTGAGAAAGTAACGGCGAAAGAACAACAGGAACTAAATCGTCGCCAAACTCTTTATCGAGGCGATCGCCCCAAGCTTGCGATCGCTGGACGTACTATCATTTTGATTGATGACGGTTTAGCGACGGGTGCAACTATGCGGGCAGCGATCGCCGCATTGCACAAACAACAACCTGAAAAAATCGTTGTTGCCGTGCCGGTTTCATCACCGCAAACTTACCAAGAGATTAAATCTCTCATAGACGAAATCATCTGCGCCGACACACCCAGCCCTTTCTACTGTGTTGGTCTTTGGTATGAAAAATTTCCGCAAACAACCGATCAAGAAGTCCGCGACCTGCTCAATCAAAGTTTTAGAACTTCAAAGCTTTAGTTCTTGATAGCCGTCATCAACTGCAAGGAATGCAAAGTGCATAAAGCAAACAGGGTGTAGGGTGTAGGGTGTGGGGTGTAGGGTGCAATTGGATCGGTGTAGCACCGAACCTGCTTGTTGACACCGTAAAAGACGGTGGGGTTTTAAACCCGGTTGCACAATTCGTCGGGATGTACAAAAACAAGTCTTTCCCCACACCCCACACCCCGCACCCCACACCCAAGAGCGAAGCGACGATAAAAATTCTTCTCTTTCTCCCGTCTTGTTTTCTGGCTTCTACGTTCTACGTTTTACTTAATCAAACAAAAATATGAAAGTTCCACCAGAAATTACCTATCGCAACGTTGACAAAACTAATGCACTTGATACCTTAGTTGAGGAAAAGATTGCCAAGCTGGAGCAATTTTGCAATTACATTAGTAGCTGCCACATAGCGATCGAAAAAATTAACGATCGCCCGCGCAGTGGTTCTCCTTACCGAGTGCGAATTGATCTCACCGTGCCGCCCGGTCACGAACTCGTGGCAGAAAGCAATCCCAGTGATACTAACCAGTATGCGCCAGTGGATGCGGTGATCCGAGATGCCTTTAATGCCGCTACTCAGCAGTTGAGAAAACTCACCCAGCGCCAAAATGAACATGATAAGGGTCAGAACCACGACAACGCAGTGGAGACAACAGCGCTTGTCACCAAGCTTTTTCGCGATGGGGGCTATGGCTTCCTCAAAGGCTTAGATGGTCAGGAAATCTACTTCCACCGCAATAGCGTACTAAATGACGACTTTGACCGCTTAGAAATTGGCACGGGTGTCCATTTTTTCTTGAGTCAGGGTATAGAAGGTCCCCAAGCAAGCACTGTCAAGATTGTTGACAAGCCAGGTGTCCGCGCTGGCAAGTCAGATGAAACCTTAATCGAGCCACCTCTTGATTGGAGGGAATAACCGTTTCTCACCCCTTGGCATAATTATCTCTTTCCCAGGCTCAAGCCTGGGAATGCTATTTGGGCTTGAATGATGCAAAAATTTCCTGCATAATCATCGCTCCAAAACCCATACTTTTAGGGGCTTGGGGCAAGTTTTACCTAAGTCAAAATCAGGCGGGTGGGGATTCTATTCTGCATAACCTTGAATATTCTCAGGCTCAAATGAGCGCAACACACGAGTTGCCTGACGAGTTAGTTCTTCCTTACCCTTGACTACAATTAGATATTTGCCCTCATTCAAGCGATTCCGATAAGGCAAAGCATCGCCACTGCCAACTGTCAAACCAACGCCACCACCGACTAGAAAAGCACCCAGCGCACCAGAAGCAGCTCCCAGCAGACCCCCGATGAGATGATTACCCAAACCGCCAATTGGCAAGATTTCGATGCCTGTGAGGAAATTGAAGGCGTAACCTGCTACGAAGCCAAAGGGAATTAGCCAGTAAGCCTGTCTAGTTGCGCCTTTGCGAGCTTGCTGATTAGGATCGATCAGTCCATATTCATCAGCACTTTTGTAGCCATTTCCGAGAATGTCAACTTGCTCAGTTGGTACACCTTCTTTCTCAAGGGCAGTGTAAGCCTCTTCTGCTTGGATTCGGTCTGACAAGACCGCAACAAGATAATTCATAGTTTATCTACACCTGCTTATGGGAATAGTTGGGCAAATGTGACTTTGCCTAATTATTGCGTAACGAACGTACAACGCTGCAAATTTAAATTAATTTGCGTGAAAGTCAATAGCTGGTTGTAGAAACAGCATAATTGCCCCCACTGCCACAAGAGATAAAGTTACCCAAAAGAAAATTTTCATTTTGTTTCTACCTTTACCCTAAAGTGATTTTTTCGTTTTCGCCGCTACTAGCTTTTTCACCCGTAGCAATTGCTTTTACCAAACCAATTGTGTGCGCCACAAAGCTGGATGGTGCATCCCAATATTCGGCTTTGACGACATTCACTTTGATCAAACCAATATCCGGTTCGTCTAATCCTTTGGGAAACCAAGCTTTGAGTTCCGGCTTCCACAATTCTTCAATTTTGTTGCGGTCTTTGACTAATTGTGCTGTGCCGGACATAGAGACGTAACACTGTTTATTAGGTGCGGCAAAACTAACATTAACCTGTTCGTGTTGTTCGATTTCATCTACTTTATGAGAAGGAGCGTAGGTGAAAAACCAAAGAGTACCATCAGATTCAATTTCGCCATTCGTAGACATAGGGCGACTGTGCAAACTTCCGTCGTCATCGATGGTGGTTAACATGCCAAAGTCAATATCTTTGACTAGTTCGCGCAGCTTTTCAATTTTTTGATTTTGGTCTGTATCAGTTGTCATTGATTATTACTCTTGTCTTTATTTCAAAGCTTAAGCTTGAGCGTTTGATTACAGCCCGTTGCGACGAATTGTAAAGCTCTTCTTCTTTGTTAACGTTTCTTTTACGTATCTGCGTGAGCCTTGAGATGTATTTCTGCAAAAATCATTCTCTTAGCTATATCCATAGAGGTAGAAAAATAATTCGTAGTGAGCGGTTCACCGCTCATTTAAGGGCTGAAGCCCTTACTACTAAGAAGCACGTTTATTCCTAATGAGCGCAACGCCTGTTTGCTCAGGTTCGGTTGCTACAAGCTGCGCTGCTTGAGCCTAAGTATAATTTTATTTTTCAGCCAGCGGAAGCACAACAGTAAAAGTAGCTCCTTGTTCCTCTCCTGGGCTTGTTGCTTGTATAGTTCCTTTATGAAGCTCAACGAGGTGCTTGACGATTGAAAGCCCTAATCCCAAACCACCAAACTTGCGAGTAGTAGAGGAGTCTGCTTGCCGAAAACGGTCGAAGACATACGGCAGAAATTCCGGCTTGATGCCGTGACCTGTATCGCTTACTGTTAAGACAACGTGAGAATTTACTTTCTCAACTGACACCTGCACTGTTCCACCTGTGGGAGTAAACTTAATAGCATTAGAAAGAAGATTCCACACTACTTGTTGTAGTCTGTTCGGGTCGCCAATTATCGGACTGGGTACGGCTTCTATTACTGTTTGAAGTCGGATGTCCTTGGCTGCAACAGCGGGAACAAGAGATTCGATCGCTTTTTCAATCACCAAGTTCAGATTGACATTTTTAACATCGAGTCGAATTTTACCAGAAATTATCCGGCTCATGTCGAGCAAATCTTCCAGAATCTGCGCTTGCGCTTTAGAGTTTCTCTCAATAGTATCAAGCCCCTTCTCGTATTGTACCGTACTAAGTTTTCCCTTACGCAAAAGCTGGCTCCAGCCGAGGATAGCGTTAAGCGGTGTGCGAATTTCGTGAGAAAGAACTGCCAAAAATTCATCTTTGAGGCGTCCGACTCGTTCTGCTTCTGTACGAGCTGCGCGTTCGCTTTCTAAAAGTGCCTCGCGTCGCTGTTCGAGTTCTTTGCGATCGCTAATATATCGAAAATTAACTGACAATCCATCAAAAGAGGGATAAGCGTGTACCTCTACCCACTGCTCGGAGAAAGGAGACAGTACTTCAAAGTGTACCGCAACTTGATCGCCGACGGCTTTATAATATTGCTCTTCAAGAACGCTGCCCCTAAGCATTGGGTATTCGTCCCAGAGGACTTTTCCCAGCAGTTCAGAGCGGGTTTTACCGATGTATTCTTCACATCGCTGATTCACGTAAGTAAATCGCCATTGCCGATCTAAACCATAAAAGGCATCTGTTACCCGTTCGAGAATAATTGCCCGTTCTTGAGCTGCTTGGATCTCCGAGCGAGAGCGGGCTGCTTCTTGCCGCAATCGAGCGGTTTCCAATGTTGCTTTGACACGAGCCAATATTTCTCTAGCGCTAAAGGGCTTTACTAAATAGTCGTCTGCTCCCGCTTCAAGTCCCTCTACACGCGATTCTTCACCCGCACGAGCCGAAAGCAGAATAAGCGGTACAGAGCGTGTACGCTGGTCTTGACGCAGCCGAGTTAGAAGACCGAAGCCGTCAAGTTTTGGCATCATTACATCACTCAGCACTAAGTCTGGCACTTGTTCTTGTGCTGCGGCTAAAGCTCCTTCGCCATCTGCCACGGCGATAACTTCATACTGCGTGCTTAGAAGCTTTCGCAGATATTCGCGCATATCAGCGTTGTCGTCTGCCAGAAGTATGCGCGATCGCCCCCCCATTGACCGATTTGCATCATCAACTTCATCCGGCAACCACCGCAGCGCTTCTTCTACAAATGCATCGGCACGAATGCTGGTTGGGGTAAGTATGCGATCGCTTGCGATTTGGTCTACAGTCAGGTGCTGCTTGCCACGAGGAATGGAAACAATGAAGGTACTTCCACCGCAGACGCTTTCGACGCGGACACTGCCACCGTGGAGTTTGGCGAGTTCTTGGACGAGCGCTAGACCAATTCCGCTGCCTTCGTGGGTTCGAGCTTGGGTTCCTTCAATGCGGTGAAATCGCTTAAATACGTTCTTCAGTTCAGATTGAGGAATTCCGCTGCCTGTATCTTCAATACGAAGCTCGATGTTGCCCTTGAATGCTCGTTGCTCAACTTTGATGTAACCGCGTTGCGTAAATTTCAAAGCGTTTGAAAGTAAGTTCAGGACTATCTTTTCCCACATATCCCGGTCTACATAAACCGGTTCGGATAAAGGTTGACAATCGACGATAAATTCTAAACCTGCCTTTTCAATTGCCGAGCGAAACACACTAGCCAAGTCTGCGGTGAGTGTCGCCAAATCTGTAGGTTCGTAGATGGCTTGCGTTCTACCCGCTTCAAGTCGCGAGAAATCCAAAAGCGTATTGACTAATTTTAGCAGTCTTAAACTGTTGCGGTGAGCTATGGTAATTTGTTCCCGCTGACTTGGGGAAAGATGCCGATCGCGTAGCGCATCTTCTAATGGACCGAGCATTAAAGTTAGCGGGGTGCGGAACTCGTGACTGACATTGGAGAAAAAGGCGGTTTTTGCGCGGTCAAGTTCGGCTAGCATTTCCGCTCGTCGCCGTTCTTCTTCGTATGCTTGGGCGTTACGCACGGCGATGGATACTTGACCTGCAAGCAGTTCGTAGAACGATCTGTATCCTTCGTCAAGAAAGCGGTTGGGGCTGATGCCGGCTACTAAAACGCCAAGCGGTTCTGTTTGAGTTGATGAAGCGATCGGCATGACGAGTGCTGCACGCGTAGGTTCGTTCCAGGGACCACCCGGTAGCAAGAATAAGCTATCTACACCTTCAATTAAAACTGTTTCACCCGCAGCAACTCGCGCCAGCGACCAGATATCACTTTCTGATTCGGTAATATTAACAGAGACTAAACTAAGAAGCGCTTCAGAGGGCATTTTTACTTTACCACAAAGCCTGAGAGTTTTTCCATCTGGCTCGCGCAGATAAATTAGTGCAAACGGCACATCAAGTGGGTGTTCGGCGATCGCTTTTGCTACATCGCGGCATGTTGTTTCTACACTGCGCGTTTCGCCTGCGAATGATGCCAAATCTCGGAGAAGTCGTAACCTGCGATCGCCCAATATCTGCTGAGTGACTTCGCTACACACGCAAAACATCCCGACAATTTCTCCGGAATCGTCCTCGGCGGGTGCGTGAGAAAGGCTAAAATAAGATTCTTCACGATAGCCTGAACGTTCTAAAACAAGCATCTGTGCCGGAACCCAGTTCGCTACGCCTGTTACCATCACTTCTTCAATCATCGGACCGAGCGTATCCCACGCTTCGGCGAGGGTAATTCTAATATCCGTACCCAGTGCGGCGGGATGCTTGTCACCGATAATGTCAGAATAGGCATCGTTATAAAACTGAATCAGATTTGGTCCCCATATCAGAATCATTGGATACCGTGATGCGAGTAAAATCCTCACGGTGCTTTTCAGACTTTGCGACCATGTATCTATCGAACCGACAGGTGTGTTTGCCCAATCGAAAGTACGCATCCGCGCTTTCATCTCACCGAGTCCGGGGAAGGGGTCTGTTTTATGCCCGTCCTTCATACCTATTCTTTTTCCTTCCCTTCACTGATTTGATACTTTTTACTTAAATTCCAGAGTCAATGATTCGTTGAATCTTGTAGGTTGAATAATCACGCTATATTAAGCTTGTTGGAGAAATTGCCAATAATCTCCCAATCTGATTATGACACAAATGCGGCATATCGGCGGCGATCCTTTTTTGACAACGACTCATAGTATCGTTGCATTTGAACTTCAATCTCACCAGGGTAAGGACGCATCATCTACCAGTTCATCCATCTACCCTTCTAGTGTATAAATATCAGTGGCAGTATTACACCTTATTTAATCCACAATCCTAAGTTCCTATATTAAATTCGGGCAGTCGTTGATTGAATTCGGACAGTCGTTGATTAAATTCGGGCAGTCGTTGATTAAATTCGGGCAGTCGTTTACTGAATTCGGGCAGTCGTTTACTGAATTCGGACAGTCGTTGATTGAATTCGGGCAGTTGTTGATTGAATTTGGGTAACCACCAAGAATTTACATAAAGCTATTTGATATTTTTGTAGTAAATAATTAAAAAGATACTGAATAATGCGGGTGTCAAATAACCCTAATTCTGTCTATCCTAGTGCTGTACAGTTCAGGGTAGAAGTCAGTTTTTATCCTGGCGCATTATTAATAATAGGAAAGTGATTTATGTCACGTCCCAAACGCGGGTCTAAAGTACTTGATAAAGCGCAGCGTCGGATTGCAGCTTTGAAATCGATTAGTCCCACCTTAGACTTAGGCAATGGGGTAACAATTAACTCCTTTGCAGCCGCTATCAAAACAACGCAAGACAAGTTAGAAACATATAACTCAAGCCTCTCCACTGTGGATCAGACTCAGGAAGCCTTAGAACTTGCTGAAAAGTCGCTGATGGAACTAACAGAACATACGTTAGTCAGTGTAGCTGCAAAGTATGGCAAGAATAGCGATGAGTACAAAATGGCAGGAGGCGTTCGTCGAAGCGATCGCAAGCGTCCGGTGCGTCAGCCTAAACAAGGGGCTGTTGCTTGATAAGGTCAATCCGCAATGCGTTTAGATCCCCCTAAATCCCCAGATAAATTGGGGGACTTTGATTCCAGTTCCCCCCTTTTTAAGGGGAGCCAGCGCGGTCTTCTCCCAAGGGGAGACACCAAGGGCGATAGCGCAGCGTTAGCGAGTCCGCGAGCGTCTGGGGTCTCCCCAAGTGGAGCAACTGGCGTGGGTTAGGGGGGATCAACAAGTGCCTAAAATCACAGCTAACCACTTTTTAAACAACCTCTTACTCCATGTCGGGAGTTTAGTTCTTTTCTTCTTGGGTAACAGGGGTTTAATAATCTCCGACTCTTTATCTGTCAAGCTGCTTGAATATGGCATTTTTCCCAAATTATACTCTTTTACCAAGATCCCAAATGGATTCTATAAACAGCTGTACAATGACCAATTGTCTGTCACCGATGACAAATTAGTGTCGTCACTCAAATACCAACTTATGACCCAAAGCTGGTATTTGAATTTAATATGAATTAGGGTACGCAGTTGTTCTCCAGTTTGCCAATTCCAGACTTTGAGGGTGTGGTCAAGGGAACCAGAAATCACGTACTGGCCATCTGGGGTGAGGGCAACTGCATTTACCCAGCTACTATGACCTGCTAGGGTACGTACTAAGGAGCCACCTGGGGGAGCCAAGCTGGCTGTTTGGGGAAGCAAGCTTGGGGTTTTGCATTGCTGCGCCTGCTTTAACAATGCCTGAATTTCTGAACTTTCAAAACCCAGCAACCGCCCTAATAATTGCCCTGGTAATTGCTGTTTATCTTGATTTAAAATATGTGCCGACAGTCGCAATGCACCTTGAATTAACTGTAAACTCTCATCCTCCGGCAAAAAATCATAATCTGCTAGCAAAGCATTAACATTAGTGTTCTCCAACTTCGCCTGCAACCAGCGAAAATCACACAGCAGTTGTTGTAATTCCCTTGGACTTCCCCCAGCCAGCAAGTGATAGGCTAAATTTTGCCAGATATAGCCGTCATTTTCTAAACTATGCCAACCTTCAGAGTATTTTTCACTATAGGCATTTAATAGACGATTGTGCAAAAAACCTATCCTTCCACTTTCGGTTACTAAGGTGGCGTGCTGCTTTCTGACATAATCAAACTGCAAGTCATGCAACCGTAAATTTCCGACTTCATCCCGCAAAGCCAGAGATTTACTCACCAATTCATCAATCACATCTTGGGTATCAAACTCATCTAACCCCAAGGGTTGCCAAAAAGTCTGCAAGACTGCTTCTGGTATGGGTGTATCTTCAGGAAAGACGGCAAAATCTAAATATCGCTGTTGGTAATTCTCAGACATATCCTCCACACTCACCTGAATTGCCTTGAGTAAATTCGGATAAGGATAATCGGGAAACTGTTGTTTGATTTTCTCTAAATCAGCACTACGTAGTTTTTCTAAAATATTATGCCAGCGATTTGGCGGTTTAAAGCGCATCATCGCCCCTACCATCGCCAATGCTAAGGGCAAATATCCACATTCCCGCGCTACCTGCAAGATGACATCATTTTGCTGTGTGGGGTCAATGATCTGCGGTTGATTTGCCCAATCTGCCAAAAGTGCTAACGCCTGTTGTGCATCTAAAACCGCAAGCTGATATTCTTCCCCTCCTAACCCTGTAACTATTGCTACATTACGGGTGGTAACTAACATTTGACACCGTTCTCCTAACACATCAAACGCCGTCGCATCATCCAAACGCCAAATATCATCCAAAATCAGCAAGCAAGCTTTATCTGCAAACAGCTCTCGCAACCGTGCTTTCGCCAATCCAATCTCGGTAAAGGCCGCTTGCAAGTCGCCTAACGCCTGAGCAAGATAGGATTGCCAAGTCAAAATCTGGGGTGTTTGTCCAAATGTTACCCAAAACACCCCATCAGGAAACGCCTTTCTGACCTCTTCATCCCGCGCCAGTGCTGTAGCTAAGACTGTTTTACCAATTCCGCCCATTCCTTGCACACCAACACGGCGGCTTTTCCCTGTAATCCCCACAGGTTGTTTTGTTAGCAACAATACCTTGTGTTTTAAGGGCGTAAGTTGTTGGGGACGGAGTAAAAAGTGCGGTGGTAATTCTGGGACATTGGTAAGATTTCCTAAAGGTAGATGATGGGGAGTTAGATTAGTTTTTTTTTAATTTCAGGAATCGACTCGCCAGACACGCCAGCTAACATAATCGCATTCTGGGCAATATTAAAAGCAAACTCTACAGGCGAACTTTGATCATATTGGGGATTGTAAGCCAGAAGTGCATCGTAAAATCCCACAACAAATTCAATTGCCGCTTGATCTTGGATTTGATCGTTCATGCCAATCACATAATTGATGTGTTGGGCGATCGCTTTTGCTTGGACTTCGGAGTAGCAAGCATTCAACAGCACACATTCTACTTGATTAGAAAACTGTCCAAAAAGTCCAGCTAATGCTTCTCCCGTAACTAGCTGTTCAAATCCGGTTTCATCTTCAAAAGCTAATCCTTGTACCGATACCTTTTTGCTAATATTCATTAACAAATACACTCCTTAAGGGAGGGCGTATCAACCAATGCACGAAGGAAAATCCCTCGCGCACCATTTAGATCCCTCGACATTACCCGCCCGTCAGATGGAGACTTGACGAATTTAGCACCACCAAGCTTGTGGATTATTTCGCCAGTCCAACTGACTGTTTTTGATGTATACGCCTCGTTAACATCCATTACTACTTTGCCTGTTTCAAAAGCCTTGTGTTTAAGGAACTGTTTAAAACGGTAGTGAGAAAGTGTTAACATTTGGCGTACTGATTTTGACCTAATTCGCCGCTTTGCCTTCTTAGACATCTGGGATGTTTCAAAAGTTGGTAGCAAAATAACGTCAAAGTTATCAACCAAAAAACGAGCGGCTTTCTTGTGCAGTTCGTCTACAAAATTTTTGATTTTACCTCGCAGTGAACTTGCAGCAAGCTTCATTCTTCTTTTTGAAGTGCATTTGGCTTTAGTGAGTTTAGAGATTAACTTGTCTAAACGGAAGCATAGCTTCTGAATTTGCAAATTAGCAGATGTTCCAATTTCACCAAAGCTAGATTCAGAAAAGAATGTGATAAATGTCCTGATGCCGGGGTCAAGCGCCACAACACGTCCTTGGTTATCAGACTTTTGTTGTGGCACGTTCTCTGGAACTGTCAGATAGTAATCACGATAAGCAAATACTAAACGACAGTCACCAAAGTTTTGTGGCAAGGCTTCTTTGAAGGTTGTCTTACCCAATATAGTGTGGTAAATTCCTAAGTCTTTTACCGCAGACTTGGGAATGTAGCAAGATTGTACAGCGTCTTTTCTTGATCTGAATCTAACCTTGCTAATACCACCACCATTTTTAAATTTTTTCTTAGCATTACCGACAGCAATACATGCATCTTTAATAGCGATTGACTTAATTTGATAAGGGACTGACTTACTCCATTCTGGGAGTCCATTTAATATGTCAGTTTTAATCGCCTTCCAGTTAGCTTTGATACTAGAGTCTTGTAATAATTTAACGGTGGTGTTGTAGACAAATCTAGACACACCAAACCACTGCTTAAGAATCTGCCTTTGTGCTGCTGTGAGGAAGATCCGGATCTTCCTTGATTTTTTTACTGTACTTCCTGAGTCCGTGCATCCGACAAGAGAAGACATGGAGGATGGAGAGAAGATCCGAGGTAAGTTCGGATTCTGGAGACAGCCACGTGGGCGGGTCTCCCGACTTGAGTGGACTGTCGTGGCAGTGTACAGTATTGTCGAGAACCACGATTTGTCCACCGTTTTGTTCGACCATATACTGAATAAGCTCGAATCCAAATCTTGCGAGTCGGTCACGACAGGCAATAATAAGCGTGAGCTTATCTCCTTGCATAAGTCTGTCCAGTAGGGTTTGCAATCCTTTTCGCTTGAAGTTGATTCCACTGCCGATATCTTTAATGATTTCGGCATCTGGGTAGAGGGACTGCATGTAAGCGATTTGTCTACCAAGATCGTCTCGTTGTTTGGTTGAACTGACTCGGCAGTAGCAAACAAGGGAAGCTCTAGTTGCACCACGGAGGTAGGACTCGACATCAAAGAGTCTTTGTCCTGCTTCGTTTTTAATGCTTTGGATTTTCCCATTATCTGCATACTTCCTTAGCGTGTTTGGGTGCAGTCCGAGTTTTTTAACTGCTTCTCGTAGTGGTACATAAGCCATACCACTATATTAGCATTTGTGAGATTATATGAGTTATTATTAGCAAATAATTAGCTATTGGCTAGCCTTGGCTTCGTGGTGAAGAAACTTAGCCGTGTCAAACTAGGAATTTTTAGAAAATAAGGGGAGGTTAGGGTTTTGAGTTTTTTGCATAAATTGGCTGATCGAACATACTATATTTAGTTTGAATTTGTTTTCTACCCTTGGGGGGAAGAAATAGGATTTGCAGTTGTGTGATAAAAAATAGGCGGTAGACAGTCAGCCTTTGAGATAATGCCAGACGCGGAAAAGTTCCAAAACCAGTTGGCTGATAATTTGTTATCGTTGCACCAGCAGATAAATAAACAAGCGAATTACTCAATGGTCGCAACTGTTGAAAAAGGAATGGTGCTGCAACTTGCGGACGGTACTATCCAAGCTAGCAATACGGCTTGTGAGCGCATACTTGGACTGAGTGCCGAGCAGCTGATAGGGCGTACTTCGGTGGATCATCCTTGGCAATCGATTCGTGAAGATGGCTCTCCTTTCCCTGATGAGACTCACCCAGCGATGGTAGCATTGCAAACAGGAAAGCCATGTTTGAATGTGGTGATGGGTTTGTATAAGCCAAATGGTGAGCTAGTCTGGCTATTGCTGAACTCACAACCTTTATTTTTGGCTGGAGTCACAAAACCCTACGCTGTTGTGACAACTTTTTCTGAGATAAAAAAATCGGCTGTCTCAAGACACCAGACAGAATACCAGGCAGCAAGTATATCTGAACAAGATAGAGAAATTGGCTTGCGACATAACGAACAATTTGAACTGGCAGCGGTTAATTGCCTATTTTACGATTGGGAGATTTCGCGCGGTACTGTAGAAAGAACTCAAGGTTTGACTGCGCTTTTGGGATACACTCAACAAGAAGCCTCACCGACGCAACAATGGTGGCAGCAGCTTGTGCATCCGGATGACTTGCAACGAGTTGATGAGGAATTTAAAATCAGTTTGGCAAAAGGCGATCGCTATAAAATTGAGTACCGGGTGCGTCATAAAGATGGTCATTATGTGTGGCTGCAAGATCGAGGGTTTGTTGAGCGGGATGCAAATAATCGCTTGGTTAGGATAGTTGGCATTATAATTGACATTAATGACCGGAAAAAAACCGAAGCAGATTTACAACAAAGTGAAGAACGCATTCGGCTTGCAACCACAGCGGCTAATCTGGGTATGTGGTTTTGGGATTTGACCACCGACGAATTAATTTTTACTTCTAAGTGTAAGGAACTATTTGGATTCGCACCCGACACCACAATTACTTACGAGCTTTTCCTGAATACTTTGCATCCAGAAGACCGGCAACGCACCGATGAAGCTGTTAGTAGCGCTCTTGCCCGAAAGTTAGATTATGATATAGAATACCGCGCTGTTTGGGCTGATAAAAGCGTGCATTGGCTTGCCGCTAAAGGTCGAGGCTTTTATGATGTTTTTGACAAGCCAATACGCATGATGGGAACAGTTCAAGATATTAGCGAAAATAAACAAGCTGAAGAAACTCTGCGTCAAAGTGAAGAACGCTACCGTTTCTTAGCTGACACTATTCCAGAAATGGTCTGGACAACTAATGCTGAAGGTCTGGCAACTTACGTAAATCAGCGTTGGGAAGAATACACCGGGTTAAATTTAGAGGAAACTGCTGGCTACGGCTGGAGAAAAGTACTACATCCGGATGACTTGGAAATATCTGCACAACTGTGGACGAAAGCACTCTCAAACGGTACACCTTACGAAGCTGAACATCGTTATCTGAGAGTTCCTGATGGCACATATCGTTGGCATTTAGTACGAGGTTTACCGATAAAAGACGATCGAGGACGCATCGTCAAATGGTTTGGCACTTGTACAGATATTCATCAGCAAAAACAAATCGAAGCAGAACGTGCCCAAATTTTAGAGCGAGAAAAAGCCGCTCGTCTGGAAGCAGAAGCTGCCAACCGCATCAAAGATGAATTTCTTGCTGTACTTTCTCACGAATTGCGATCGCCTCTCAATCCGATTTTAGGATGGGCAAAGTTACTTAAAAGCCGCAAGTTTGATGAAGCAGCGACATTTCGGGCTTTGGATACCATCGAACGCAATGCGAAATTGCAGATTCAACTAATTGATGACTTGCTGGATGTCTCCCGCATACTGCGAGGTAAACTATGTTTGAATTTTGCTGCCTTTGATTTAGCAGTTGTAATTAATGCCGCAATCGAAACAGTCAAATTGGCAGCACAAGACAAATCTATCGAAATGCATCTGCAAATTGAGCCGAATATAGGTAAAGTTTTGTGTGATTTCAATCGCTTGCAGCAAGTCGTCGGCAATTTGCTGAATAATGCCGTTAAATTTACCCCAGCAGGGGGACGAATTGATATTAGGTTGTCGGTGGGCAGGGGGCAAGGGGGACAAGGAGACAAGGAGACAAGGAGACAAGGAGACAAGGAGACAAGGAAACAAGGAGATAAAGGGACAATTGTTTCTCCCACTCTCCCCATCCCCCACTCTCCCCATCCCCCCCTCTCCCCATCCCCCCCTCTCCCCACTCCCCCCCTCCCCCACTCCTCCTACGCCGAAATCACCGTTACGGACACGGGTAAGGGGATTTCCAGTGAATTTCTGCCCCACGTTTTTGAATATTTTCGCCAAGCAGATAGCAGCACTACCCGGAATCATGGTGGGCTGGGGCTGGGTTTGTCGATTGTTCGCCATCTGGTAGAGTTACATGGCGGCACTGTGACGGCTGAAAGTCCCGGAGAAGGAAAAGGAGCGACTTTTATTGTCACATTGCCTTTAATTGAGGAAAGCAGCAAACAAGAGAAGGAAAATAAGACAGAAGCGGAGAATGTTAACTCCTTACCTCTGGCAGGAATACGAATATTATTAGTTGATGATGAGATAGATACACGCGATTTTATGAGCTTTTTGCTACAACAGCAGGGAGCGATAGTAAGTGAAGCTTCATCGGCAAGTGAGGCGCTAAAAGCGTTTGCCCAATCGCCGCCAGATATATTACTGAGTGATTTAGGAATGCCGTTGGTGGATGGCTACAGTTTAATTAGTCAAATCAGATTGATGTCTCCCAAACAAGGCGGAGAAATTCCGGCGATCGCTCTTAGCGCTTATGCTGGAGAAAGCGATCGCGATCGGGCATTTGCCGCAGGTTTCCAAAAGCATATCGCAAAGCCAGTAGATCCGACGGAATTACTAGCTTTGATTGCAGATTTGCTTGGATAATGGGGCAATGGGCATTGGGCAATGGGCATAGGGCATTGGGCAATGGGCTTTTTTAATTTGGGTCAAAGGGGAAAGGGGAAAGGGGAAAGGGAAAGAATTATTACCAATGCCCCATGCCCCATGCCCATTGCCCCATGCCCAATGCCCCATGCCCAATGCCCAATTCCCAATTAGCAATATATAAAAAAAGCATGAATGGTAAATTAATTGTATTTGAAGGGGTGGAAGGTTGTGGTAAAACTAGCCAAATACAACTTTGTCAAGAGTGGCTGCACAATTTAGGTATTTCAGTTGTGGTTACTCGTGAACCTGGGGGAACTGCTTTAGGTTTGGATTTGCGACGCTTGTTGTTAAAAGCAGAAAATAAAACAATATTCAACACCACAGAATTATTGTTGTATGCTGCTGATAGGGCGCAACACGTTGAAGAAGAATTAAAACCGAATCTCGAAAAAGGTAATATTATCTTGTGCGATCGCTATACTGATTCGACTATCGCTTATCAAGGTTACGGTCGCGGTTTGGATATAAATTTAATAAATGTGCTTAATTTAATTGCGACTGGTGGGTTAGAAAGCGATATTACCTTATGGCTTGATGTCGATATTGAAGTGGGACTAAGCCGCAAACGCAGCAGTGGCGATGTTGCTGATAGAATTGAACTTGAAGCGATCGCTTTTCATCGTCGCGTCCAAGAAGGATACGCTCAACTGCAAGCATCTCAAGATAAAATTGTCCGCATAGATGCTAGCTTAAATAAAGAAGCTGTGCAAACAATGATTCAGACAACTTTAAGCGATCGCTTGAAAGCTTGGGGTTATGTATAATATAGTATAGTAAACTTTGGGGAAATACAGTCACAAATTGTTTTTCAGTATACATCATTAATATACTTAAATTTATTGCTATGACAAAAAAATTATTATTACTCAGTAATTCAACTAATTTTGGTGAAGAATATTTGTTTTATCCGCGTCAGCAAATTAAAAATTTTTTAGGTAGTTCAGTTAAAAGAGTCTTGTTTATTCCCTTTGCTGGTGTGACTTCAAATTATGATGAATATACTGCAAAAGTTGGAAAAGTATTTCAAGATATAGGTTATGCCATAGATGCTATTCATGTAGGAGAAAATTATCACGAATTGATAAAAAAAGCAGAAGCCATAGTAGTTGGAGGTGGAAACACTTTTCATCTGGTTCATTGGTTACATAAAACCGGAATTATCGAAACCATCAGAGAAAAGGTAAACAATGGAACACCTTATATCGGGTGGAGTGCTGGCTCAAATGTTGCTTCTCCAACATTAAAAACAACCAACGATATGCCAATCATTGAACCTGTAAGTTTTAATGCCTTAAATCTAATTCCTTTTCAGATAAATCCTCACTACACAGATGCTGTTATTCCCAATCACAATGGAGAAACAAGAGAACAAAGAATCAGAGAATTTTTAGTTGTCAACTCCGATGTTTATGTAGTTGGTTTACAAGAGGGAACTATGTTAAATATTGAAGGTGAATCTATGAAATTGATTGGCGATAAACCAATGCGGTTATTGAAGTTTGGCGAACCCCTCGTTGAATATGATTCCAATGCCAACCTCGATTTTATTCTAAAATCTTAAAAATAAATGTACAGTCACTGACTAATGACCGCATTCGCACAACTTGTAGGACAACAGCAAGCAGTAGAATTACTGACTCAAGCTGTCAAACAAAATAGAGTTGCACCAGCTTATTTATTTGTCGGTTCTGAGGGTGTGGGACGCAGTTTAGCAGCGCGGTGCTTTGCAAATTTGCTATTTTCTCATTCTGTAGAAACGAATCGTTTGCGTCAAGAAAACCATCCAGATTTGTTCTGGGTACAACCAACTTACCAGTATCAAGGACAACGACTCACACCACAAGAAGCGGCAGAAAAAAAACTGAAGCGGAAAGCACCGCCTATAATTAGGTTAGAGCAAATTCGCGAAGTTACACAATTTCTCAGCCGTCCGCCGATGCTTGCGCCAAGAAATGTGGTAGTTTTAGAGCAAGCAGAAACAATGGCGGAAGCTGCGGCAAACGCTTTGCTGAAGACTTTGGAAGAACCAGGACAAGCGACGTTAATATTAATTGCACCTTCACTTGAGTCTGTGTTGCCGACTTTAGTTTCACGCTGTCAGCGCATTCCTTTTTATCGTTTGGATGCAGTGTCTTTGGCTCAGGTTCTCAGGCAAACAGGGCATGAGGAAATTTTACAACATGAGGCGGTGTTAAGTATAGCATCTGGGAGTCCAGGGGAAGCGATCGCATCTTTCGAGCAATTGCAAGTTATTCCTAATAAGTTACTTCAAGCTGTGACAACAGCCCCAAAAACTTACCGCGATGCTTTACAATTGGCGAAAGAAATTGATGATTTAGATACAGAAGCTCAACTGTGGTTAATTGATTATTTGCAGCAGTCTTATTGGCAGCGATCGCATCAACCAAGTATTATTAATTGCTTAGAGCAAGCGCGTAAATATCTACTTTGTTACGCTCAACCGCGCTTAGTTTGGGAATGTACTTTGATAGCGATGAAAAATTAAGATAAGTATACTTTCAATATTCTCAGAATATTATATGAGAACGCCAAAAGAAGTCCTGACAATTTGGGTTGATGCATTGAATGCGCGGAATGCTGATGAAGCAGCTGCATTATATCATGACGATGCAATTAATATTCAGGTAGCGGCTGATGCTCCATTACACGGAAAGCAAGCAATCTTAGAAAATTTCATTGAATTCTTCCAGGCTTTTCCCGACAATTATACCCATGTTGAAAATTTATTTGAAGATGGAGAGTGGGCAATTATCGAGTGGAAGGGTGGAGGGACATTTCTGGGAGAATTTGCGGGAATACCTCCCACTGACAAAAAATATACTCTACGTGGTTGTGGTTTCTTTCACATTACAAATGGAAAAATACGTTTCCAACGTGGCTATTGGGATAAATTAACTTGGTTTGAGCAAATAGGTATTACTGTAAATTAGCATGAGTTGGATATAAAATAAAACATGCGATCGCTTTTCGTCAATCGCATGTTTAAATCAACAGCACATATCTTCCTTTTTTCGATACTCTTGAGAACTTAGGCATGTGTCAGACATATCTTGTGATTTGAAAACTCGTAGTGAGCAGTTTACTGCTCTTAATAAGCGTTTCAACGCTTACTACGAATGCTTAAGTTCTATTCTTATTGCCCTATGCTTAGTAGGAATTTATCCAAACCGCGAACTTCCCGACGCTTTATTATCAGTCTTTTTTGCCACCGCCGCTGTGGGAATTTTTGCCACCCTCGCGACCGATTTCAGACATATGCTCTCTATCTTGACTGGTAGTTTCGCCACCCTTGCGTCCAGCTTCACGAGCTTCTTCAGATGTAAACTCGTGAGCGGTGCCTTTCTCATGGGCAGCGTGTCCACCCTTGCTGGCAATTTCACGTTGCTTATCTTCATCCATCGAAGCAAAACCGCGATTACTTGTATCTGACATGATATACTACTCCTTGAAACTGATTAAAGTTTTTGGTTTTTTCAGCCAAGAATAAGTTTTACCGGCTTTTTATCTTGGCTGATTTCCTGTATAAAGTTAGCTCTCATAGTCAGCTGTATTCATGTGTCTTTTGGGAGAAAGATTTAAGTCTGAGTTTCATCTTCAGATATAACCTAAGTTATAGTTACAAAACATGAAATATTCCCCCAAAACTGCGAAACCAAGTTAATAGTTTACTGCCTTTCTGAAGCGTTAAAACAGATACGTTGTGATTTTAAAACTCGTAGTGAGCAGTTTACTGCTCTCAAGAAGCGTTAAAACGCTTACTACTATCGCTACTGTTTTCGAGCAACATTATCCAATTTGGCGCGGATATCTGACCAGTTAGCATCTGCTAAACTTGGTAGGACAATGTGAGCAGCACCAACTCGCTCAACTGGTCCGAGTCCGATCGCCCACATACCACCTTTCTTAGCTGCCTCAATACCCGCAGCTGCATCTTCGACAACTACACATTGCGCTGGTTGAAGTCCTAATTGATGTGCCGCGAACAGAAATAAATCGGGTGCTGGTTTGGGTTTTTCTACACTGTAACCATCAGCGATCGCATCTATTTTACTGGCAATTCCCAATCGTTCTATAACTGCTCGAGCATTCTTACTCGCAGAACCTAAAGCTATTTTAATTCCCGCTTGTCGCAGTTCATCCAAAAAAGATACCGCTCCAGGTAATAAATCGGCTGGGGAGATGTTTTCAATCGATTCTACATAGTAGCGGTTTTTACGCTCCATCATCTCCTGTATCTCTGCTTCTGAATACTTTTTGTGATTTCCGATTATCAGCAGCAACGATTCGCGACGCGACACACCCCGCAAAGCTTCGTTAGCTTGCCGAGTAAAAGGTAAACCTTCTTCATCTGCCAATTTCTGCCAAGCTAAATAGTGAAACTCTGCCGTATCCGTCAGCACACCATCTAAGTCAAAGATGAACCCCCGGATGTCGAGGGAGGATGGGGAGAGGGGGGGAGTGGGGGAGGGGGAGAGGGGG